>CAWLAZ010000001.1:0-32176 GCA_963854955.1 Phycisphaerae bacterium
GTACAATCCCATTATGACAGAAACAACAAAGGTAGATGGGCGTTTAGTCGCGTTACACTGGCCTGGCAATGCAGCAGAAGCCACAATGGCAGTTGACACAATGCAATTGCAAAAAGCGACTGCTGAAATAGAAGACAGTGCTGGATTAACGTCTCGAATAGATGTGCTCGCTGGATGGGACGCTGATTACCTTGTAGGTAAAGATGTTGTTGTCAACACCACTGATCAGGGCGCAGTGTTAAGCGAAAAATAAATTTTTGATCCGCGCTCATAAACCATTGAGTTTTAAAAAGCAAACCGGATTTACCCACGCTCAACAAGGCGATCGATTAAGAAACTTGATTGCTCGAGGGCTTGTTCAGAGAAATCACCGAAGTGTGCGTGCACTTCTTCAAAGATTTTCCTGAATGTTTCTTTGTCTTTAGTAAGCACGACGTCGCGTAATTCATTGCCCGCGTTGCTTAATGCATCAAGGACAATTTTTGTTTCTGGATTATTCATTTGAATAGAAGCGTATAGATCAGCGGACTGTGCAAAGTGACGCGCAGCCATAAGAAGTTCCATTAAATAGATTGGCGAAGTAAACTCAAGCGTTTTTCGAATATCCACATCAAGTTGTTGGATAGTTCTTCCGAGTACTTCTGTTGTTTGGTGTGTGAGTACTTGGACTATACCCATTGCCTTGTCATGTTCTTCAGCGGTTGTTTCGAGAACAGACAATCCGCGAGCTCGCAGTACATGGCAAAGCCATTCTTGCCAGTTCTTGGTGTCGCGAGCACAGACAATAGCAATGCGTTGCCCTTGCAACGAGTGTACGCTTGGACCAAACAGGGGGTGTGTCCCAATAACACTTCCCTTGAAGTGTTCCAACATAATTGCAACTGGTTGTTGTTTTGTTGAAGTGATATCTATAAGAAGCGCATCTTCTTTGCAGTGAGGCGCGACCTCTTCGATGACGGCCAGTGTTGCATCGATTGGTACAGCAATGACGATGACGTCAGCGTTTTGTACAGCGTTGATGTTTGACAGTTCTGTGTTTTGATCTGCAATCAAAACATCATGGCCAAAATCTTCAAAAAGCCGAACGAAGATTTGCCCCATGCCACCGTTGCCGCCGATGATTGCGATTGATTTCGATACCATCGCTTGCGGAACCTCAGCTCCAAGGGACGCTTGCCTGTCGCGACTTGCCCACAAAATAACACGGAATAAACTTTCGATAACTTCGCTTCGGAGCCCTGCACATTCTGCACGTTTCCCACGGTCCTCGAGCAGAGATTTTTCTCTGACAAAGTCTCGTATGCCAAATCCTGTTGTTTTCTTGACTTGCGCTACCTTTTCGACGACTTTGTTCCGTTGGCGTAACAAATCTACTATTTTATGGTCAATTTGGTCAATTTCATCCCTCAGGGGGAGCAGGGCATCTGGGACTCTAATTGATGGGTTTTGTTGTTCCATTTCAATGTGATACAGGGTACCATCTTTGATTCAGAATAAGTTATTGCTTTCACCCTAAAGATAATTGGAATTTTAAAATGACAACTACCTATTGCCACTTAAAGGCACCGTCGAGCCAGTTCGTTCAAGACTTTATGGGAAGCGTAACTGCGCGCAATCCAAATGAACCAGAGTTCTTGCAAGCGGTGCACGAAGTGGTCTCTTCTTTGGAAGGCGTACTTGAAAAACGTCCACAATACGTATCTGGAAATATTTTACAACGCATGGTCGAGCCAGAACGCGCATTCCAATTTCGAGTTCCTTGGGTTGATGATGCCGGTGAAATACAAGTAAACCGTGGGTACCGTGTTGAATTTAATAGTGCGATTGGACCGTACAAAGGCGGACTTCGATTTCATCCAACCGTAAACTTATCAATCTTGAAGTTCCTCGGTTTTGAACAAGTATTAAAAAACAGTTTGACAACATTGCCTATGGGTGGCGGTAAGGGCGGTGCAGATTTTAATCCCAAAGGCAGAAGCGACGGTGAAGTGATGCGTTTTTGCCAATCATTTATGTTGGAGCTTTTTCGGCATATTGGTCCTGATACGGACATTCCTGCTGGCGACATTGGTGTTGGTGGTCGTGAAATCGGCTACATGTTTGGACAGTATAAAAAAATAACAAACACCTTTGTTGGTGTACTTACTGGGCGTGGATTAGAATGGGGCGGCAGTTTGATTCGTCCAGAAGCAACAGGATACGGCTGTGTGTATTTTGCTTCTGAAATGCTCGCGACTCGCGATGAAACAATCAAAGGCAAAACATGCCTTGTTTCTGGTTCAGGAAATGTTGCGCAATACACCATTGAAAAGATCAATGATTTAGGTGGCAAGGTTGTCACGATTTCAGACAGTGGCGGTTGGATATACGACGGCGACGGAATTGATGCAGTAAAACTCGCATGGGTTATGGATTTGAAAAACAACCGACGTGGACGAATCAGTGAGTACGCAGAACAATTTCCAAATGCAGAGTTCCATAGCCGTGATGATTCGCTCGACCATAATCCGCTGTGGGCAATCAAAGCAGATTGCGCATTTCCTTCAGCTACGCAAAATGAAATCAATGAGGTTGATGCAAATAATTTGCTTGGCAATGGCGTGCATGTTGTAAGTGAAGGCGCAAACATGCCAAGCACAGCCGAAGCACAGGATGCTTTTATTGACGCAGGCATTTTGTATGGACCAGCGAAAGCAGCAAATGCTGGCGGTGTTGCTGTTTCTGGTTTAGAGATGGCACAAGCAAGTCAAAGATTGTTCTGGACCCGAGAAGAAGTGGATGCAAAGTTGCAACAGATTATGAAGAGTGTTCACGCTCAGTGCGTGAACGCATCGCATGAATTTGATTGCAAAGGCAACTATGTCGATGGTGCAAACATTGCTGGATTTGTCAAGGTTGCCGATGCAATGTTGGCGCAGGGCATTGTGTAAAACTTATTATTTTAAGGCATTTTCAGTTGATTTTGCAGTAAATATGCTATAATTACGCATGTGGGGACTTGATTGCATGCTCAGTGGAGATGATGCAATAAGCGAAAAGTAATTTTTATAGACGGCGCCTTTTATGTATATGCGCTGTAAGTATTGTGTAATAGCACAGCAATTTTATTGCGTAGGAGCTGAAAGCATTGAACATTATGACTGTAATTGAATTTGGCGACAAAGTAACGCATCCAAAGTTCCCGGAATGGGGAAGTGGCGCTGTTATTAAAGTCGAGAATGCACCGGTGAATGGCGATGTGACTGTTCGGGTAACCGTTCGGTTTACGCATGCTGGGTTAAAGAAGTTTGTGGGTGATTCCATTCCACTGGTTGTCATGATGGATGGGCACTCAATGCCGGGCGATCGTGTTGGCAAACGTCCTGCTATCGCAGCAGTCGAAGATTTAGAACGTTCGGGAATGAATCAAGCGGTCGTGCAAAAACTGGAAGAAATTATGTTTGCTATTCCTCATGCCTGTATGGATCCGTTCAATACACTCGAACATCGGATGAGGCGGACGCTTCAGTTGTATAAGTATGACTTAAGTGGAAAAGGACTGATGGAATGGGCGATGGCACAGACAGGCATGGATGATCCACTTACCCGTTTCAACCGCACTGAACTTGAAGATTACTTCAAGCAGTATTCTTTTTTGCTCAAACAACACCTTTCTAAGTTGTTGTATGAACTTAAGGGTGACAAAGACACATTGAAACAATTACTCAGCGAAGCACCTGAAAGTGCTCGCCGAGCTGTTTCAAAACTCTCTTAATTTAATCCAATCCATCGCTGTCGAAAAATCTGTTGTCGTCTCGGTCATCGTGCCGTGTACTGTCTCTTCTGATTTGTTCGACAAGTTTACGCAAGTAGACGTTTTCGCGCCTTGTTGCTTCAAGATCAAACACCATGTACTTCACACTCAATCGAAGATAGTCAAGTGAGTCTTGAAGTTTCGCCACAGACTCTTCAATCTGTGAACGTTGAGCGCCGTCGTGTTGGCAAAGTTTTTCCAGTTTCTCTCGTTGTTCTGCTGGAAGTGTTTGCAGTTGCTCAATCAGACGGCACATTCTCTCTTCTATATTACGTTCGTTCATCTCTGATTCTCTCATTCGTTTTTTAAGTTGTGCGTAGCCACGCGCTACATTGATAGAGTGCATCAACTTGAGTCAACGTCCACCGAAGCATGCAATAAATAGGAGTTCATGCTAAAAACAGCATTTCTCTCGGACGTAGTTTTTGGTTTGTGCCGGCTGATCGTATTAGAAGACTTGCAGAATCACGAATGCGCCAAGCGCTAGTGCAATAATCAGGATAATCATCTTTTTGCGAAACTCATTTTCCATAGGAGTTCTGTGCGATGTGTTTCCTTGGATCCATTCACCGCAAGCGGGGCATTTGGATACGTCATCCCAGATTTCCTCTCCGCAGCGGGGGCAGTATCCTGATTCATCAGAGGAGAAACGTTCAATATCTTCTTGGCTTGGACCTTCGTACATAGACATTTATGAGGTTGGACTGCTTCGGAATCGTATTTGAATTTCTTGGATTGCACTTTTTGCATCGTATAAACCAAAATTAATGGCGATGGGAATATGCCGATTGAGATTACGCCAAGTGCCCAGCCCGTCCCAAGGTGCATTAAGGTCGAGGTTGTTCACTGTTCCTCGCATTCGCTTTGCGCTAAACGGTACCCAGCCCGCACCTTGCAGTGCGTACTCGCCCCAGACAACATAGGTAGGGTATTTGAGTTTACTGCCGTTTGTTGCAACATCAGTAATTCCTACGACAGGGCGTGCTGGAATACCTGCGGCACGTAGAGTTGCGATGCAAGCACAGAGTGCATCGGTTGCACTTACTTGTTTTCCACTTGTTAGGGCATGTTTAGCCCCGCGAATTTGCAAACCGGTTGTCTGCATTTTTTCGTTGTTCGCAAATTCGCCGTTTGAATTGGTGTTTTGCAAGCAATACCTAATGAGTTTTTTCGCCGCGATATTGGGCGTGATGGTTTCTTTATTGATGATGGTTTCGACTATGCTTGAAAAAACAGGATCTGAAGAGCGAACATACAACGAAGGTTTAAGATAAAACGCGATGTCTTCTTCCCACTCAGTGTTCCAAGGAATGAGGTTGGCATTATCATCGTTAAGCCTACTTGCGTAGGCAGTTTCGGTGAAATGGATTTGGTATTCCGTTGCATCATCAATGGAAACATGCCACTGTTTTGCTTGTTTGAGTAATACCTTAGATGAAAAGTCCAAGTTTTGGTTGACTTGGTTGGTCACTCGAAAGGAAGTTGGTGTGAGGTAACTCCAATTTGTTTCTTCGACGTAGGGCCAACCACGACTCATGCTGCTTCTTGGATTCACTCGTATAGTGACGTCATAAACTCGTGGCGAGTTTCTTGAAAGTGGCGGTTCTGGGTCGCCAACGACAGGAAAATCAGCCCCAAGTAAGATTGCTAAGGAGGTTACTGCGCATAAAGAAACACACCGACCCATTTGGATGAGTCGGCGTGTTTTTGAAAGTCTAATGTTTAGAAACATTTGGTTCATTTACTTCATTGGCTCTTCCATCGTGTCAACAGTCACTGTCACTGTTTCTGTCATTGGAGCATCCCATGTAAAAGTATCGGACATTGGTCGTAAGTAAATTTCGACACGTCGATTTTCTTTTGTTCCGTCAGTTCTGTTTGTTACAAGCGGTCGGTATTCACCGTAACCAGCAATTTCAAAACGTGATGGATCAATTCCGTTTGCGGTAAGTGTTTTTGCAACACTTGTTGCGCGCGCTGTTGAAAGATCCCAGTTTGTTGGGTACCGGCTAGCAGAGGATGAAGGTTGAATGTTGTCGGTGTGACCCATGACAACGATTTCAAAATTACTCGCTTCGTCTGTATTCAAAATGACAGCAACGCGGTTGATAAGGTCAGTTGCACCTTTGCGCAATGATGCTTGTCCGCTTGAGAACGTGAAGTCGCTTCCAAATCGGATCATGCCTGTCTCTGCATTGAACCACATATCTTCTGGGTAATTTGTTGCAAGTGTTGCAAGCTTTCTTTGAGTAGCAATCGGTAGTGGACCGAACTGAATGTCAGTGACCGTGGTGAGAAGTTGATTGTTCTGTGCATCGATGGAATCAAGTTCGCCAGCAAGTAAATCGTATTGTCCTTGCAATGCATAAAAATTTGCTTCTGCTTGCGCAAGTTGGCGTTCGCGTGCAGCGAGTGCATTTGTTGCAGTATTGCAATCAGTTTGCGATGCAACAAGTTGTTCTTGCAATGAGTGTGTTGTTGTACGTGCAGTATCGTAACGGTCGTGTTTAACGCAACCTGTTGCGGAAAAACCGATGAGTGTCACGATGCCCGTAGTGAAAAGTAGTGTTTTGCGCATGTTGGGATCCTCCTCTAGTGGCGCTTCGTTATGTCGGGATCCTTCCCAACTTCGTGTACAGTGTAGCAATCAATAAAGCATTACGGTTCACTTTTAACTCACTCAATGTCTAGATTTCTACTACATTCTTCTTCAATCGCCGATTATCGAGGCGTTCTTGCTTCGCCAGCGGCTATTTTGGTAAACCATACTTCCATCGAAGCAGTTGGCACGCCCCAAGAAGTTGGGCAACCGGCGGATGTGCAGATTACCCAATTTAATGGCATCGTCACGCCGAGTTTCGTGAATGTGCATGCGCATCTTGATTTAAGTGGTGTCGGGCCTAAGCCAGCACGCACATCATTTGTCGATTGGGTTGCAGAAGTTGTTGCACCCATTCGCCAAGACGCAAGCGGTGTTGCCGCTGCAGTTACTCGCGGGTTAGAACTTACGCGCCTAGGTGGAAGCGCCATCGTGGGCGATATCGCTGGAAGCATCGCATCGTCTGCATGCACGCAAGACATAGAACTTGTCACGACCTTCCTTGAATGTATTGAGTCGTATAAAACAAAAGAAGAAATGAAACTTGTGTTCGATGCGTTGCCAACGAACTGCGCAATTTCTCCGCATGCACCATACACGTGTTCTATAGAAACATATAAAGCGGCATTTGAAAGTGGCCGTTGTATTGCAACACATCTTTGTGAAACGCTTGAAGAACTTGCGTATGCAGAAACAAGAACGGGAGAAATTGCTGCGCTCGAAAAACGATTTGGTGTTTGGAACGAGGGGAAAAAACCGTGGGGCGGACATCCATTAGAAATTGTTTTGCAATTGGCTGATGGCGCTCCGTGCATCGGCGCACATTTGAATTACATCGAAGACCATCATATTCCTCTGTTGGGACAAGCAAACATGACCGTTGCGTTTTGCCCAAGGGCGAGTGCCTATTTTGGACACCGAAATCATCGGTGGCAAGAAATGATTGAAGCTGGGGTGCGTGTTGCTTTAGGAACCGATTCGTTGCTTTGTTTAGATACGCCAAATCGAATTAGTGTGCTCGATGAAATGCGATTGTTGTTTGAGCGAGATACTGCCGATCCCGTTACGTTGATGAAGATGGCAACCGTGCACGGGGCGAATGCGCTTGGAATTTCTCCATCACTTGTAACGCTTGACTGCGGTAAAACAGCAGGGCTTCTGGGCTTCTCTGGATGCGATACGCTTGAATCAATGTTGGCATCAAGCACTTTGCCAGAGTGGGTTTATGCATAAAAACCGTATTTAATGCAGAAAAAGACTGTTTGAGAGATGAAAAAAGGGCATATTGTGGTGCAATCGTCGAAATCGCCGATATGATGGCGTTCTTGTTATGAGTCAAATATCTATACCCATTCCACTCAATTACAATCAAATTGCGATTGGCACCCCGTACTCCCCGCAAGCGTATGCGTTTATTCAAGAGGGACTCGGGTACACAACGGAAATGTTTTCTGCACAGGAAGCCAATACAGTTGCTCTTGATGAACTCGGCGAATTAGACCGCCACGTCAGTGGCCAACAACTCTGTATGGGATTGCGCGATTTTGCAATTGCACGATTTGGATTACTCGCGCCTGTGGTCTTGAACCACTGGGGAGTTTCTCGAACCGAAGATTTTGGTGCGTTAGTGTATCGAATGGCGGAACTTGAACTTCTTCACACCAGCCCGAATGATTCTGAAGATGATTTTCGTTCGGTGTTTCAATTTGACGAAGCATTTCATCCAGGTGAATTGGTTGAATGCATAGGCTCCAACCTGTAAGCATCATCCATCTATGGAAGACGGTTGCAACAAACAAAAACCTGATTTAACCAGACTGCACCTGTGGCAAATTCAATGGGTGCGTGATTTATTTTTGTTGCTTATTATTGTTTGCGGCATTTGGCTTGGATACGCAATGCGGGATATTACTATTCCTCTTCTTATTGCGCTTTTACTTGCGTATCTTTTTGAGCCATTGATTTCATTTCTGGCGAATCACCCAAAATTTCCACTTGGCAGAATTCCTGTCATTACAGGGATATTAGTCCTATTATCAACGGGAATTTTAGTTGTCCTTGCGGTGACCATTCCCTTGGTTATATCGCAGACATCATCACTGGTGCATGAAGTGCAAGATGGACATTTGCGCACAAAATTAGAGCAACTTACGGCAAAATATGTACCCGAAGATATCCGCGAAGATGTTAAAAATTCAATTACATTTTTGCCTTCTGGAGTGCCAGCGGTCACGGCTACAAATTCTGAAACTAGTTCAAAAGCAAACATCACACCGCCAGAAAAAACAGATATTTTAAATTTCGCCAAAACAACTGGAGGGGTAGCGCTTGGTTTTGCAGGGAAAGTTATTAGTTTCGTTATTCTTATAGTTTTGATTCCTTTTTACTTTTTCTTTTTCAGTTTGTGGTTTCCGAAAGTCGTGAAATTTGCTCGAGGTGTAGTACCTGAACGAGGCAAAAACGACACGTTAGCCTTGCTTTCTAAAATGGATGGGGCAGTTGCGGGGTTTGTTCGTGGCCGAATTGTTATTGCCTTTATCATGGCCGTCCTGCTTGCGATTGGCTGGTTGATTGTTGGCGTTCCCTATGCAATTTTGCTTGGCATTGGCATTGGCGTTTTTTGTGCGGTGCCGTTTTTAGGATTGATTGGTATTCCGATCTCTGTTGGATTATTGTTTTTGGATCAACTTGGAGTCTCGGAAGCAGAGCGAATGGCTTGGTGGGGTATCATTGTTTGGCCAACATTGGTTTTTTCGATTGTTCAAGCTATAGATGGCTGGTTACTGACTCCATTGATTGCAGGCAAAGCGACGAATCTTGATCCGGTTACGATTTTTGTTGCCGTACTTGCTGGCGGTAGTGTGCTTGGTGCGTATGGAATGTTGCTTGCAATACCAGTTGCTGCATGTATCAAGATCCTTATCCAAGATCGATTGCTACCAAAAGTTCGATTGTGGGCTCGCGGCGAGGCCGACGACCCGCTGCCCTTCGACGATTAATCTACCCGCGGTAGATAAACCGCCAAGAGCAAAATAGTAACCCTAAGGACAATAAGCGATTCTGCGTGTTTTATCTACCGCGGGTAGATTAACTGCGGGTTGAGTGATCGAGCAAATAAAATTAACGACGCTTGCGTTGCTTGAATTGTTTTTTGTGTGATTGGGTTTTTGTGGAACCACGAGTGCCCATACCAAGCATGGACGGGTCCAAATCGCCGCCTGCATTTTGCATGGCTGCCATTTTTTGCGTCATGCCACCACCCGACATTTGCTTAGACATTTTCTTCATCATTTGGAATTGTTTCACAAAACGATTAACTTCTTGTTGGTTTGTGCCCGAGCCAACGGCAATACGTTTGATTCGGCTTTTGCCAAGAAGTTTGATGTCTTCGCGTTCTTTTTTCGTCATCGAACTTGCAATTGCTTCGATACGATCGAATTGTTTGTCGTCTACGTCGATGTTCTTAAGTGCTGCACCTACGCCTGGAATCATTCCAAGTATAGATTTAAAAGAACCCATTCGGCGAATTGATTTGAGTTGTTTTATGAAGTCATTGACATTCATCTTGCCACTCGCCATTTTATCGGCAAGTTTCATCGCGTCTTCTTCTGAAATTTCTTCTTGTGCTTTTTCGACAAGCGAAAGTACATCACCCATTCCAAGGATTCTGCTGGCTATTCTTTCAGGATGGAACTCTTCAAAGGCGTCGAATTTTTCGCCTGTACCAATGAACTTAATGGGCACGCCCGTGACTCGTTTTACAGAAAGTGCGGCGCCGCCTCGAGTGTCTGAATCAAACTTAGTAAGAATTACACCGTCTGTTGCAAGTTGGTCGTGGAATGTACCTGCAGCGTTGACAGCATCTTGTCCAATCATCGCATCAACGACAAGATAGACTTGATGCGGATTCGTGGTTTTTTGAATACCACGTAATTCCTTCATCAGCGCTTCATCTATGTGTAACCGACCAGCAGTATCAAGAATGACAACGTCGACTTTATCTTTTCGAGCTTGTTTAACTCCTTGTTTACAAACGCCAATAGCAACGCCCGTTGCTGTGCCATATTCGCCGCATTTATCTGGTTCTGCATAGCACGATACCTCGCCAAGACCTTTTGCGTTGTCGTTGACATCTTGTGCGATGACTTGCAATTGTTCTACAGCAGCAGGTCGTTGAAGGTCAGCTGCGACGAGCGAAACTTTTTTGCCACGATTTTTTAAGTATGCGGCGAGTTTTCCGCATGTAGTTGTTTTGCCAGAGCCCTGAAGGCCACACATCATGATAATGGTTGGCCCTGGGTCGACCATCATGACATGGCTGTCGACAGGACCCATGAAATCAATGAGGCGTTGATTGACAATGCCAATCATCTCTTCACCTGGTTTCAGAGAAGTGGTTACTTGCGCGCCAAGCGCTTCTTGCACAACCTCTTCGCAAAATTCACTGACAACATCAACGTGCACGTCTGCCTCTAGCAGAGCGCGGCGAACTTCTTCCATCGCATCGCGGACGTTGGATTCGCTGATCTTTCCTCGACCAGAAAGGTTTCGGATAGCTGAAGTGAGTTTTCCTGAAAGTGTGTCAAACATAAGTAGTAGAGTATTCTAGCAATTACGGGCGAGCCAAGTTTGCAGTGCGTGGTGGTCGAGGCAATTGATGCAATTTTTAGCCGTTAGCCAACCACGCCTTCCTGTGAGAATGCCGTATCTAAGTTGTTCAAAATCCTCAGCACGGTGCGCATCCGTGTTGATAGCAAGCATACCGCCAGCCTCAACAGCGGCTCGAACGTGTATATCTCGTAGGTCCAGTCGGTAACTGTTTGCATTTATTTCAAGGGCAGTGTTGTGCTCTTTTGCAGCAGAGATAAGCGTGGGCATGTCGGGTTCCAAACCCTTGCGTTTATTGATAATTCGACCAGTTGGATGTCCGATGATATGGACTAGGGGATGTTCAATTGCAAGAAGCAGCCGTTTTGTTGCCTCTTCTGTTGATTGTGTTAGAGCGGCATGCGGCGAAGCAACAACGATATCAAGCATGGCAAGAAGTTCGTCATCGTAATCGAGCGAGCCGTCTGACAAAATATCTACTTCACTTCCAGCAAGAATGGTAATGCCTTCAATTGATTGGTTAACTGCATGAATGGCTTCTATGTGCTTGAGCATACGGTCGGGTTTTAATCCATTTGCCTGTGCCTGCGATTGGCTGTGGTCGGTGACAGCAATGGTGTGATAGCCAAGGCGCATTGCTTGTTGAGCAAGTTCTTCAATGGTCATTTTGCCATCGCTTGCAATTGTGTGGCAATGTAAATCGCATTTGATATTTTCTATGGTGATAAGCGCAGGCGTTTCTGTACAACTTCCTTCGCCGCGGTCCTCTCTAATTTCAGGTGGAAGAAAAGGAAGACCAAGGTCGGCGTAGATTTCTTCTTCAGTTTCGCTGATATTAGTTGGTTCAAGACTATATTCGTTGAGTTTTTTGTTTTGGGCAATAGCAAGTTCACGCAATAAAATACAGTGCTCTTTACTGCCAGTGAAGTACAACAACGCTGCTCCAAACTTTTTGACATCAACAATTCGCAAATCGACTTGCATTCCAGAGGCAAGCCGAACGCTGCACTTTGTTTCGCCGTGTGAAAATACTGTGGCAACATCTTCCAACGCACAAAAAGATTCAGCAAGAAGTTTAGGTTCAGTTGAAGATCCCAGAATATCAATATCCCCAATGGTTTCTTTGCCTCGACGAAGTGACCCCGCAATAGCAATGTTTGTTACACCATCGAGTTGTTTAAGGGTGCAAAGAATAGATTCTGCAATCGGAAGTGCTATGCCTATTCTCGTACGATTTCCTGTTGTTTCAATGAAATTGAGTGATTCAGATATATTTTCAATTATTTTCCTCCCCATCCGCGGGAGGTTGTCAAGTTTTCCCGTTTCGATGGCGTTGCGGAGCGATGCAATGTCAATGACATCTGCCTCTTGCCAAAGTTGACGCACTTTTTTTGGGCCGAGCCCTTGCACGCGCATGACTTCAAGCAAGCCCACTGGTATGGAACTTCTTAGTTCTTCGTACGCCGAGATTTTTCCAGTGTCGATGTATTCTTGAATTTTCGTCGCGCTCGATTTTCCAACACCGGGTATGTCAGTAATTTTGTCGACAGTCGCAATATCTTCCACTAAATTTTCAAGAATGCGTGCGACCTTAACGGTTGCATTTACTTTGAATCCACTCTCGTCTTTAATTTCAAGGATAGTTGCCATTGCGGTAAATATTTTTGCTATATCAGTATTTGTTGACATTAGGCAACATCTCCAAGTCCAAGTGCTTCGCCGTGTGTGTGCATCAATCTTGATTTAAGAAGTGGTGATTTTTGTAGCGTAGGATCACGTTTAATCCAATCGACAGCGCTTCTTCTGGCAAGTCTTAGTAATTCCAAATCTCTAGGTAATCGCGCAACTCTGAACGGAGCTATGCCGCTTTGTTTCGCCCCAAACAATTCGCCAGGCCCTCGAATTTCTAAATCACGTTCGGCAATCCTAAAACCATCGGTTGTTTCAACGATTGCCTCCAAACGAAGTTGCGCGTCTTCTGTTGTTGGGCTTGCTATCAATGCGCATACTCCCGGAAGTACGCCTCGGCCAACTCGTCCCCGAAGTTGATGCAATTGCGCCAAGCCAAACCGGTCGGCGTGTTCGATAATCATCATCGTTGCATTGGCAACATCGACGCCAACTTCGATGACAGTCGTCGCAATGAGGACATCAATGTTGCCGTTCCGAAATTTTTCCATCGTGGCTTCGCGTTCGAGCGATTTCATCCTGCCATGCAGTATGCCAATGGTTGCATCCTTGAGAAAACCATGTTGTAATGATTCAGCGTGCGCGACAGCGGACTTTAATTCTGATTGTGTTTCTTCAACAAGTGGAACCACGACGTATCCTTGTTGCCCTTTAGCAACAAGTTCCATGAGGTAGTGGTACACCTTATTTGCTTCGCTGGGTTGTACTAAGCGGGTGGTGATGGGTGATCTGCCTGGCGGTAATCCCTTGATAGTAGACACATCAAGGTCGCCAAAAATTGTGAGCGAAAGTGTTCTTGGAATTGGTGTTGCCGTCATCACCAGCGTGTGCGGAATGGCGAATGCGTCGTCGCCTTTGTTTCGTAATAACGCACGTTGATGTACGCCGAATCGATGTTGTTCATCCGTAATTGCAACAGCGATGTTTGAAAAAACTACATCGTCGGTAAGTAGTGCATGCGTTCCCACAACGATATCAATTTCTCCGCTGCTTATTTTTCCAATGAGCGCTTTGCGCTCTTTGCCCGTGAGTGAACTGGTTAAAAGCGCTGTTTTTACGTGTGAACCTTCAAGCAAGTTTGAAATTATTTTGAAATGTTGTTCTGCAAGTAACTCCGTGGGCGCCATCATTGCTGCTTGGGCGTTGCAAGTTACAGCCATAAGCATGGCGTGTAATGCGACGACTGTTTTGCCTGAACCAACATCACCTTGCAACAGGCGATTCATTGGTGTGGTTGACGTTACATCCTGCGCAATTTCTTCGATGACGTTCTGTTGTGATTCAGTAAGTACAAAGGGGATTCGTGCTTCAATTCTGCTTTTTATATCTTCATTCCACACAAGTTGTGGCGCATGCATGGTGTCCCTTCGGTGGTGCCGTTTCATCATGACGCCAAGTTGTAAAATTAAAAGTTCGTCATACGCGATCCGTCTTCGACCTTCTTTTGCTTGCTCTTGTGTTTCGGGCTTATGGCACATGGAGTATGCATCAGCAAGTTTGGGCATAGATAATTCGTGCAACATCTCGTCAGTCAAATGGTCATCTATTTCTGGAAGGGCGTCATCTAGAACATCAGAAACAAGTGATGCGATAACGCTTGATGAAATGTGTTCATTTGCACGGTATACAGGACGAAGATCACCTTCGATGGTCACGATAGGCTCGTCTTCATCTATTTCTTCCCAGCGTGGATTATTCATTTGCAAGAATCCCTTATGCATGGAAATTGAACCGTGCAATCGAATGTGCATGTCTGGATGAAGTGCTCGCGCTACCCATGGTTGGTTAAACCAGTTGATATGCATGCGCCCAGTTTCATCTTCAACCGCAGCTTCCAGTTTGCTTTTTCGTCCACGTCGCCAGCCAGGACTCACCTTACAAATGGTGACTTCAATGGTTACTAGTTCTGGCGATGTCTCGCGGTCGCCTAAAAGTTGCTCTGCGGCTTCGATGGTCATGCCGCCGTGGTGTGTTTCGTATCGTGTGGGAAGATGTTTGAGTAAATTCGATACTCGGTAAATGCCAAGTTCATGCAATGCATCCTTCCGTGCTTGCGTCATCTTGGGCAAGTCCGAAATTGTTGTAAGAAGGTGTTTTTTTTCGTCTGTGTTCTGCATAACTTGACTTGAGCAGGATACCATCACGTTCGTGCCAGACCTATTTTCAAACACAGAAAAATCAAAAGAGCCAACTATGCCACCGAAGCCAGTCAGTGTTTCAGCATTGAGCAAACGAATTCACGATGCACTTGAAGGCGGACTTGGACGTGTCGATGTTGTTGGGCAGATTAATTCGCCAAAACTCGGAAATCACTGGTATTTCACGCTTGCCGATGGCGATGCAAAAATAGATTGTGCTATGTGGGCTTCACGCGTGTCTGCTATGAAAAGTAGTGAATTTGAAGGCGGGAAACCAAAACAAGGAGATATGGTCATTGTTCGAGGCACTGTTGGGCATTATCCGAAGTACGGGAAGACGCAGATGTATGTTGAACGTATGAAATCTGCGGGTGTCGAGAAGGGCTCTTTGCAACAAGCGTTCGATGCACTCGTCAAAGAGCTTCGCGATAAGGGATGGTTTGATCAAGTGCATAAAAAATCTTTGCCTACCTATCCTCGAAAGATTGCCGTCATCACCAGCGCAAGTTCAGCTGCGGTGCGCGATGTTATAGAGACAGCAAGGCAACGGTGGACAGCGGTGGAGCTACTTATAGTAAACGTTCCTGTGCAGGGAAACGCTGCGGTTCCTTCAATTGTTGAAGCACTGAAGCGAGTCGACGCAGTTGCAAAGAGGATGCAGATCGATGCAATCATCGTTACGCGTGGTGGGGGTTCACTCGAAGAACTATGGTCGTTCAATGACCGTAGCGTTGTCGAAGCAGCGTTCCATTGCGCCACGCCTATTGTTGCAGCGATTGGGCATGAATCAGATACTTCCATTGTAGAACTTGTCGCGGACCTTCGCGCATCTACGCCAACGCAAGCGGCGATGGTATTGGTTCCAGATAAAGATGAACTCATACAAATGGTGGATCATTATGCTGTTCGGCTTTCGAGCGTTGCGCAACGGTTAGTCGAACGGGGAGTCGCTAGTGTTCGGCACGTTTCATCCACGCTTGATTCAAGTGCGATGGCGCAGGTATATAGTATGCGAACAAAAATTTCGGCTCTTTCTGAAGCATTAACAGCAAGAAGACCAGACGCGCTGGTGCAAAGACGGCACAAAAGACTGCTTACATTGGAGTCATCCTTACAAAAGCACGCACGAGAACGGGTTGCTCGAGCAAAAGCAAAAATCGACACGCTTCAAGGCAAATTAGAAGCAATTGATCCAAAAGTCGTGTTAAAACGCGGGTTTTCTTTGACTGAGGATGCCGACGGAAACCTTATTCGTAATCCTGGTGAGGTGAAAGAAGGGCAACAAATTCGAACGGTGCTTGCAGGCGGAACAATTGAGTCCACGGTAGAGTGCACAACATGACGGACAAAACAAAGAAACCTGAAACGATAACGTTTGAAGAAGCATCCAAAGAACTCGACGCTATCGTGAAGCGGATTGATGCTGGTGAAGCAGACTTAGAAGCAATGATGCAAGAACATGCTCGCGGGCAGTTGCTCGTGAAGCGTTGCAGAACTTTACTTGAAGAAGCAGAGCAACAACTAAAGACAATGGAAGTACAAGAACTCGAATAACCTTCAATGTGGGAAAGGGCTCCCCTGAATTTGCTTGCAGTAAAAGAACTAACTATTGATCAACTTATGTTTAAGGCAGAAATGCTTGAGCATCTTCCTGCTGCAATTTTTGTGTTTGTATTGGGCGCATGCGTGGGAAGTTTTTTGAATGTTCTTGTGTATCGATTGCCTCGGAACATTCCATTGCTTACCCCACCAAGTAGCTGTCCGAAGTGCGACCACAAGCTTCGATTCTTCAGAGAAAACCTACCTATTATTGGATGGATTGCAATAGGTGGAAAGTGTAGGTATTGTAAAACGCCAGTTTCCATTGAGTATCCATTTATCGAGTTACTAACTGCGGTATTGTTTTTAGCCTGTTATATATTGTGTTATTGGGTATCACCCTCAACGCCATTTTTTGGAGAGGTCTTCGGAGAGTGGTGGCATGTGAATGGTATTTACCGATCGCTCCCAATGTTTATAGCGCTTGTGACGATGGTTTCTGGATTGCTTGCGATGACCATTATTGATGCGCGTACATTCACCATACCAATTCAAATTCCAGTTTTTATGACGATTGTTGCAATGCTTGCAGCAGTGGCACAAGGTTGGATGACGATGCGGCACACGCCAAGCCAGATGTGGCCGTATCCAGCGATTGATTGGACTTGGGCTGGTGCCAGTTTTGGCGGGATGTTTGGTGTTCTATTGAGCACGGTGTTGTTGAAAATTCGTGTGTTTACATACAGTTTTGCAGATTACGATGAATACGTTCAAGAGGGAGAAGTGCTGGGTGAATACCCACATGCTCGTCGCGAAATGTGCAAGGAACTGCTTTTTGTGTTTCCTATTTTGGTTTGTTTTATCATTGGGTGGATGGCGGGGTACGAAAAAGGCATGCCTTCGTTGCTCATCCAAGGGGTTGCGGGGAGTATGCTTGGCTACCTAGTCGGCGGTGGTTTGGCATGGGGAGTTCGTATTTTTGGCACGCTCGGTTTTGGACGAGAGGCAATGGGGCTCGGGGATGTGCATTTACTTGCTGGGGTTGGTGCGGTTGTTGGTTGGTGGGATCCAATTTTAATCTTCTTTATCGCTCCTTTTAGTGGGCTCCTGCATGCGGGGGGTGCTGTGATTCTTGAGAAGATAGGTAAGAAGCAGAGCGAAATACCCTATGGACCGCACTTAGCGGTCGCCACATTGCTTGTTGTCTTCCTTCGACCTGGCATTAATTGGGTTTGGTCAATTGCAATGCCAGGCGTTTCGCAACCAATTACAGAAAAAATACAGACAAATCGTATGCAAGACGATTTGACTTATGGAGCAATACAGGTTTCAATACCTATAACACCACACGTCGTTGGATGCGACAAAGTGAAACAGGATGTTTCACTCGTATGTGGTTTTGAGTCCTCTGAAATGGAGAAAGGGCACGCATGATGCGACAAAACGTACTTATGGCAGTAGCGGGTTTGGTAATGGGTTTTTCGATGCTTGGTTGTAACAACAACATAGAGAAGGAAAACGCTTTGCTTAAAACAGAAAATGAAGAATTGCGTATGCAATATAAAGAATCATCTGCAGCACTTGAAGCAGCAGACGATGATTTAACTCGAACACGCGGTGAATACCGAACTGCGCAAGGCGAAATTGATGAGTTGCAAACAGCACTTGATACACGTCCCGAAACAATCAATGTGTTTGAGAGTATTTCAGGAGTTTCAGTTGAACTTCGTGATAAAGACCTTGCATTAACAGTTGCAAGTGATCTTCTTTTTAATTCTGGTAGTGCAACTTTGAAGAAGTCTGCGCAAGGCACACTTTCAAATGTAGCGACTGCTTTGAATGCAAGGTATCCAAACCAATCCATCGTGATTATGGGGTACACAGATACCGATAAAATTTCAAAAAGTAAATTTAAGAGCAATTGGCATCTCGCGTTTGATCGCGCGTGGTCTGTTCGTGACTTCCTTGTTACAAAGGGCGTGGATAAGAATCGAATTGCAATTGAGAGTTGGGGTCCGACAAAACCACTTGCCACAAAATCCGCAAGTCGCCGAGTCGACATCGTCGTTGTCGAGGAATAAGTTTTTACGATTAATCTTTAGATGGTGAGCAGGCACTCCTGCTCACCTTTTTTTTACCATTTTTTTACCCTTTTCAAAGTGACGGTCACTTTGAAAAAGAAAAAATTGGTAAAGGGGCATTTTGGGTGTGCGCGAGTGGTTTTGGTAAGATGCAAGGCGTATGGGAATTCACGACAGAGATTATGCAAGGCCAAGCCAACAAGGCCGATTTGGGCGTGGCTTGCAACAAAATAAATGGTCTGTAAACACTTGGCTCATAGTGATTTGCGCGGCAGTGTATATGGTAGACCCATTTTTTAATTATTTTATGCGTGAGTGGCTGTATATGTCGACTGACCACGCGATTTGGGGTCTTCATTACTGGCGTTTTATTGGATTCCAATTTCTGCACGCTAATTTTCAACACCTTCTGTTTAACATGATCGGGCTCTTTTTCTTTGGTCCACTTGTTGAGCAGTATCTTGGCGGAAAACGCTACTTAGCCTTTTATCTTCTCTGCGGAATATTCGGCGCTATTTTATATTTGATATTAAATCTTGGTGGATATATGTTTGCCGAGGCAATTCCAGGTTTACTTTTTAACGATACGGCGACACCGTTGGTAGGCGCTTCTGCAGGTGTGTTCGGAGTTTTGTTAGCCGGCGCGTTTTTGGCACCAAACGTACGCGTGCTTCTTTTCTTTATTATTCCGATGCGATTGTCAACCATGGCTTACGGGTTAGTATTGCTTGCATTGTTTACGGTGTTCTTTGGTAGAGACAATGCCGGTGGAGAAGCAGCACACTTAGGCGGAGCCGCCGCTGGTTGGTATTTCATTCGAAACCCACATCACTTGAACGGCTTCTTTGATTTTCTTGGCAAAGCAGACCCAACATCAAAACATTTCGCACTTCGTGTTAACGGAACAAAGCAAGCAGACATCGACCGCATTCTTGATAAAATTCATAAGAAGGGCTTGAATAGTTTGAGCAATAAAGAGAAAAAAATATTGCACGATGCTTCAAGAAATGGTCGTGAGGATACGTAATTGCCTTCCCCTTTGAATTTTACAATACACCATAAAAGCAAGGAAAATGCTGCGCGAACAGGCACGGTAACAACTCCACATGGCTCGTTTCGCACACCTGCGTTTATGCCTGTTGGCACGCGCGGAACCGTGAAGGGTCTTACCCCCCAACAAGTTCGTGCAACTGGTTCTGACATTCTGTTGAACAACGCGTTTCATTTGATGCTTCGTCCAACAGATTTACGCATTGCAAAATTTGGCGGAGTGCATAAATTCATGAACTGGAATCGCCCAATTCTTACGGACAGTGGCGGATACCAAGCGTGGTCAATGGCGGATATAAATACGATCGATGAAGACGGCGTCACGTTTAAGTCTTTTATCGACGGCGCAACAGTTCGAATGACACCTGAAAGTTCCATTGAAGTGCAAAATAATCTTGGCGCAGACATCATCATGGCTTTTGATGATTGCCCTTCAAGTGTGGAACCGCAATCGCAGAGCTTAGCTCGAAGAAGGAACGCACTTACTTCGCGCGATGGCGTTTTAACTGAGAGTGAACACGAACTACGTTTATTGCAATCACTTGACCGAACTGCACGTTGGCTTGAGCGTTGCAACAATGCACACCAACGGAAGGATGTGCAAGCACTCTTTGGCATTGTGCAAGGTGGTTTGAACCTTGACTTTCGCGCTCGAAGTGTTGAGCAAGTCTGCAATGTTGATCTTCCGGGTTACGCCATTGGCGGTGTAGCAGTTGGCGAATCTCCAGAAAAAATTGTCGAAGTGGTAAAATTTACTGCGAAATTGCTTCCAGAAGAAAAACCTCGATATTTAATGGGCGTTGGCTATGAGCGAGATTTAGTCTCGGCTGTTGCCTCTGGGATGGACATGTTCGACTGCGTATTGCCCACTCGGAACGCGCGAAATGCTCACGCCTTCACGCGTAATGGTCCTTTAAATCTACGTAATGCCTGTTTTAGTGATGATTGTGGTGTCATTGAGCAAGGATGTACTTGTGCTTCTTGTGTCGGCGGAACGAGTCGGGCTTACCTTCGTCACCTCTTCAAGAGCAAGGAAATGCTTGCAGGCACTCTTTTAAGCATACATAACATTCATCACTTCCAGTCTTTGATGATAGACATACGGCTCGCAATCGAAGATAATTCGTGGTCTGCACTTCCCGAACGCTGGCCGGTGCTTCTTCAGTAACAAATACACATCTTTTTTACCCTTCAGGAACCAAGTCACATGACTTCACTATTTACAACAAACGAACAAATCGTAACACTTACACTCGGCCAATTTGGTGATGAGAATGCCCCAACAACAAACACTGGTGCAGATGGTTCTCCAAATGGAGAGGGCGGCGGAGCTGCCTCCGGGCCTTTTGGCGATAACTTTTTCCCAATGCTCATGTTGCTTTTTGTAGGCATGATTGTGTTTAGCTTTTTCGGTGGACGTAAACAAAAGAAACGTCGAGCGTCCATGCTCGATTCACTCGCAAATCGTGACGAAGTACTGACACGCGGTGGTGTTTTTGGCACCATCGTGGAAATTAAACCTGACCGTGTTGTGCTCAAAGTTGATGAGTCATCAAACACAAGAATCACTGTTCTTCGCGAGAGCATTGAACAAGTAACAGCCGATACTAGCAATTAATCTTACAAAAACATACAAAGTTTTTTTCGTTCTCTGACCCCATTTTGGATCATTAAAGTTATGCAGAATCTCCTCTGGAAGATCATCCTTATCGTTCTCCTTCTCATCGGTTGCATTTTCGCAATCACACCGCCGGAGAAGAAAATCCGACTCGGCCGCGACCTCAGCGGCGGCGTCAGTTTGATTTACTCCGTACGCATGGACGAAGGCGTCGATCGCCAATCAGTTCTATCGCAAACAATTGACGTGTTGAAAGAACGTGTTAACCCAGATGGTGTGTTTGATATTCAAATGACACCTCTTGGCACGGACCGAATTGAAGTTGTCATGCCTTTGGCAAGTTCGCAAGTGAAGGCACTAGCAAAAGTTTACCGTGGGCACCTTGATTCATTGCTTGAAGGCGCGCAAGTTCGCCCCGGATCACTTGACCAAGCCCTTGATGATGGAATTGCGGTAGATGTGTACGGTAGCGGTGGACCAAGGGGTGCTTTAGTTACTGATTTGCAACGCATGTATAGTGACTTGCTGACGGCAAAGGCAAATCTTGAGGCAGATCCTGAAAACGGGGCGCTGGAACAACAGGTTGCAGATGCAGAAATTGATTATGAAGACACTCGTGAGCAATTGCTTTCGATAAGTTTAGACCGCAATGAGGTTGCACGTTTGTTGCAACTGTCTCCAATAGGCGAACCGCTTCGTGATGAAAACAACAGGGTGCTCCGTGATGAAAGCACAGACGAAGTGCTTCGTGATGTTGCTCCTCGTGATGTTGCGTTTATTCAATTAGAAAGTAGCTACCCACATCTTTCTGCAGAACTAACTGCACTTGTTGACACATTCAACGAGTACCAAGAACAGCGCACTGGCTTTGATGATCCTGAAGATCTCATCCGAATGTTGCGTGGCGCGGGCGTGCTTGATTTTCGAATTGCTGTAAAAATAGGCAAGTCAGAAGGGCTCGACGTAGCCGACCTTCGTAATCAACTCGCTGAAGTTGGGCCAGACAACACAGATTCACCGGTTGCTGGTTGGTATCAAATTAATAATTTAAAACAGTGGGTTGAAACACCAGAGCAACTTGTTGCGCTTAAGCAAAATCCACAAGCGTATTTAGCATCACGTTCGTTAGAAGCGGCTGAATATGATGGCTCAGTTTACTTGTTGCTGTACGACGATGACAATCGAAGCATGACGCACAAAAACGGAAACAAATGGTCCGTCACAAGTGCCTACCAAACATCAGACCAATTTGGTCGTCCAGCGATTGCCTTCCGTCTTGACGGGGCAGGCGGCGGAAAAATGGGACGAATGACTGGACCGCACGTGAACGAATCGATGGCTATTGTGCTTGATGGACAGGTATACACTGCGCCAAATCTAAATTCGCAAATTAACGGACAAGGTCAAATTACAGGTAGCTTTTCGCAAGAAGAAATCCAATATTTACTTCGTACACTTGCGGCGGGATCGCTTGAGGCAAGATTAAGTGCGGACCCTATTGCCGTGAACATCGTTGGCCCATCAATTGGTATTGACAACTTAAGTCGCGGTATGACGGCACTTGGTTGGTCCATCGTTGCTGTGATGATTTTCATGTTGTTGTATTACATGTCAGCGGGGCTTATTGCTGACTTTGCACTGCTTGCAAACGGTTTACTTATCTTCGGAACTATGGCGCTTATTGATGGCACGTTTACGCTTCCTGGTTTAGCGGGAGTCGTCTTGACAATGGGTATGGCAGTGGATGCAAATGTACTCATTTATGAACGTATTCGTGAAGAATTAAATGCCGGTGCGAAAGACCTACGCGAAGCAGTTCGCGAGGGATACAGCAAGGTGTATTCCACTATTATTGACGCGAACCTTACGAACTTGATTGTTTGTTTTGTGTTGTATCGAACAGCTACAACAGAAGTCAAAGGTTTTGCAGTTACTCTATCAATTGGTATTCTTGCGACACTCTTTACATCGCTTTTTGTGACGCGAGTAATCTTTAAAATATATACCGACGTTCTTGGCATTCGAAAGTTGCCCATGCTTCCTACAGTCGTGCCAGCAGTTGCTCGGTTCTTGCATCCTGCAGTTGACTGGGTGAGTATGCGGAAAATATTCTGGGTATTTAGTTTCGTTATTTGTGGCCTTTCTATCTTCCTGCTTCTTGATCGTGGCGTCACTATGCTCGACACGGAATTCCGTGGCGGTGTTTCGATGACAATGCGAACACGCATGGTGGAAGGTGAACGCATCCTCCTTACGCACACAGGTGATGCATCAGTAGAAGCACGCGTACATGCAATTGGAGAATCTATAACAGGCGATTCGCAACGCGATAAAATCCTTGCTGAACTTGCAGGCGCGACGGTTCTTACAATTGGTGAAGGGCAAGTCGATGAAAAAGGTCGTGTGGTTGCCGATGGATTCCAGATAAAAGTTGCTAATCCTCCAGGTATTAAAGACGACGCTGTTGTGACTGAAACTATTGTCGAGGCAATCACTGCGGCGTTTGGCACAGACCTTGATGTTCCACCTTCGCTTTCATTCACAGGCGCAGGCACAATTTCTTATGAAAAATACACCCAGCAGATTCCGCAAAATGCGACGACTGTTGGGCAACTTGTCGGTACGACCGCACGTGGTGATCTTTCCGATTACCGTGGCGGTGTTCTTGTACTGGTTGAAAACATTGAGCCAGAGGCGTCCATTGAAGACATAACAAAACGCATCGACCGAATGAGACAACAGCCAGAATATGCTCGTGATGCTGGTGGGCGGGAAGTTGAAGTGTTTGGCGTGAAGCGCGGAGAGGGTGATGGATACATTGCAATTGCAGTTGCGGTGTACGACCCTGATATGAACTACTTTAAGAATAATCCGGAAGTAGTTGATGAACGTGTCGCTTCAAATGAATGGGGACTTGTTTCCACAGCGCTCTCGCAACCACAATCACTTGAACAAGTCAGTAGTTTTTCCTCGCAAATTGCTGAAACAATGAAAGCGAACGCAATCGTTGCGGTCATTTTGTCCTTGCTCGGTATTCTTGCTTATATCTGGTTTAGATTTGGTTCCTTGCGCTATTCACTCGCAGCGATTGTTGCTTTGCTTCATGACGTGCTTGTGACATTAGGTGCGCTTGCGCTAGCAGGGTATGTTTCGCATATTGCGTTCTTCAGTCAGAACCTGAAGATTGAAGCTTTCCAGATTGACCTTGGTGTTATCGCGGCGCTCTTGACAGTTATTGGTTACTCCTTGAACGACACAATTGTCATTCTGGATCGTATTCGTGAGAATCGTGGCAAACGACCTCTTCCAACACAGGAAATTGTGAACAATTCGATCAACCAAACCATCAGTCGTACGGTATTGACCTCTGTTACAACCCTTGTTGCTGTAATCATTATTTACTGGGCAGGTGGTGGTGGCATCAGGCCGTTTGCGTTTGCATTGCTCATTGGCATACTTGTGGGAACGTACAGTTCCGTTGCAATCGCAGCGCCGCTTGTCTTCAAAGGTCACTCGCCTAAGAAAAATGCTCCAACAGAACTTTAGGAAAAACGTTCAAATTTCAAGAAAATAGTGAGTAACGTCCGAACATATATATAGTGCCAAGGAGGGCACCAATTTATGTCTGGAACAAGTAAAACTATCGTTTCAATCTGTGTCCTTCTTCTTGCTTCACTCGTGCTTTACTACGGGATGACCCCGCCTCAATCAAGTGAAGCCGAGCAAGTAGATATTCCTCGCGCGACTATGTTCGGTGGAGATGCAGAAAAAAAATTAGCTCAGCTTGGGTTTCCGCCGCTTGCGGTTGAACTTGCTCAAAAGCGAGATGTGACAATTATCGTTCCTGCGCCTGTTATGCCCGTGTATGAACCAGTCGTTGTTGAAGAAATAGTGGTTGTTGTTGAAACGAAAAAGCCTGAACCTATTGTGCTTAAAGAAACAATTGTTACAACATACACAGTCAAAGTTGGCGAAACTTTGGGAAAAATCGCCTCGCGCGAACTAGGTAGTTTTAGAAAATGGCGCGATATTGCATCGCTCAACGGAATCGATGACCCTGCGATGATAATGCCGGGCCGCACGCTTCGTATGCCAGCAAAAGTAACTGCGAAAAAGCTAGAAACAGCACCAAAGTCCGTTCCTGTAACTATTGACGGCAAAACGCACCAAGTTATTGAAGGTGAAACGTTTAGTTCCATTGCGGGCGATTACTACGACGATGTAAACAAGTACCAAGTGATTGTTGATGCGAATCCAAATGTGAATCCATCCCGATTGCAAATCGGCATGGTGCTTGTAATTCCAACGCGATAACATTCATGCGATGTGCTGATTGGAACATTGCGGGGGCACGCGGGGAAATGATACACGGCACCACGCATTTTCCAGATGGCGATGCCGTTGGGGTACTACTATTAGGGCATGGTTTCTTAGGGTATAAAGATTACGGTATGTTTCCTTGGTTGGCTGAGCAGTTAGCAAAACTTGGGTGGATAGCGCATAGGTTTAATTTTTCGCACTCTGGTATGCTCGAAGGTAAAGAAGCATTCGTTCGACCCGACTTGTTTGAACAGGCAACATGGAATACACAGGTTGAAGATATTGAGATTCTTTGTACACATTTCAAGGAAGAAAATGTCCCCAACATCCTGTTTGGTCATTCGCGAGGGGGGCTTGCAGCGCTTCTCGCCATGGGCAGAGGGGGTATTGATGTCGATGGAGTAATTTCTTTATCGGCGCCATCTGAGTGCAATTCGCTTACAGATACGATATCTGTTGAGATGCGTTCAGTTGGGTACATAGAACGAGCATCTTCGAGGACCAATCAAACGCTTCGGATTGGTCGCGTCTTTCTTGACGAGCAACTCGCTGATCCAGATGGTCATGATTTACTCCGTGCAGTGGCTTCTATTCAAACCAAGGTGCTCATCATCCATGGTGAAGATGACCCAACGGTACCTATTGATTGCGCAGAACAAATTTGTGCACATGCACAATGTCCTACGTTTGCGCGTATTCAGGGCGGAGATCACATACTCAATACTCCAAATCCATTTCCCCTTGACGGCTCGCCTTCGCCCCAGCTTAAATCCGCCATGTACGCTATGCAGCAATTTCTACAAAATTTCGTATCGAAGCCCTAATTAGGTGGGTTGAGGTTGGTTTGATGCAGTTGTTTCAACAAGCGGCATTTCGGTTCGATTCTCGTGCACGGAAGCAGAAATTTCTCCTTCATTGCTCACATCATCAATTGTGACCGAAACATGTTTAGAGACACCTCGTTCTTGCATAGTTACGCCGTAGAGCTTGTCGCATTCAATCATCGTGCGTTTGTGGTGCGTAATAACGATGAAGTGGCTGTTATCTAGGAAATGGCTCAAAGAGCTTGCAAAGCGATGCGTGTTCGCTTCATCAAGCGCAGCATCGACTTCATCAAGAATACAGAAAGGCGATGGTTTCGCCTTGAAGATACTCAACAAAAGGGCAACGGCAGTCATTGCTTGCTCGCCACCACTGAGTTGGGAAATGACACGAGGTTGTTTGCCTGGTGGTTTTGCCTTAATCTCAATACCAGCTTCGAGCAAGTCAATGTTGCCGTCTTCATTAGGCAGCATCAGTATGTCTGCGCTGCCTCCACCAAACATTTTTCGGAACATGCCTTGTGGGCCAGAGAAGTGCTCGCGAATCAGATTAAATGTTTCTTCGAACTTCGATTTGCTGAGTTCTTCAAGTTCATCAATCAGTGACGTGAGCGATGCAACAGAAGCATCAATGTCAATGACTTGTTTCGCTAAATCTAGGTTGCGTTCGTCGAGGTTGGTTTCTTCTTCGATCGCATCTAAGTTGACGTTGCCGAGTTTCTTGATTTCAGTTCGAAGGAGTTCGCCTTCTTCTTCAATCTCGTCTCGATTTTCAACAGGTCGTTCTGAACGTTCCGGATTCTCGCACCATGTTTTGTACGAGTTGCTTACATCAAGTTCCAGTTCTTCTATCGTGCGATCTTCTAAGTTTTCGCGGTTGATTTCAGCTTCGCGTCTGCTTAGTTCAATGGCATGGAAATCGCGAATAAGCCGTTCGCCCAACTGCCTAGATACATGCAGGGTCTGGGCGGCTTCTTTGACGACTCTGTCTGCAGCTTCCATTTTTTCATTAAAAGCATCGAGCTCGATTTTACATTGCTCTGCATCGTCCTTGCATCGGTCGATTTCGCCTTGGCTTTCCTGTTTAGAATGTTCGAATTGTTCTAGTTGACTGAGTCGATGTGTTATTTGGTCTTTGAGAAGTGCGCGTTGCCGTACGGATTCTTCAAGAGCGGCATCAATATGGCGCAATTCTCTTCGGTCTGCTTCGTGTTTCTCGCCAACTTGACCAAGGTCTACGCGTGCAGCAGTTAACGCTTCTGTCGTTGCTTTCGCCTGAATGTGCGCGTTGTCAAGTGCTTCCCGTTTTGTTGTTCTGTTTGCCGTTAATTCTTTGATTCTTGAGGAAAGGTCATTTGCTTCATGCTCTGCGGAGTTGCTTTGCGCTTCGCTTTTTGTGATGCGTTGTTGGAGTTCATCGTGTTCTTCAGTAAGTACGTGTACTTGCCGGGTGCAACGGTTGGTGTTGTCGTCGATGCGTTGCAATTTGTATTCATGTTCAACAACTGAATTGCGTGCGTCGCGCACTCTTGTTGCAGAGTCGCGTTGTTGTTGCTTTGCTTGTTCGCTTTCGTCGAGTAAGTCGCCGAGTTGCGTTTGGCGTTGGTCGATTTGTTGGTCAAGGGCAGAAACCTCAACGGTGAGTGCGTTGATTTCAATGCGACGCGTAAGCCAGCCTTTTTGGTCACCGGAGGTGGATTTACCAACGAACATTCTTCCGTCTGCTTCAATCAACTCAGCTTCCTTGGTAACAAAACGCCATCCAGGCATTTGCTGTCGTAGCGAAATGGCGGTTTGCAAATTTTGCACAACAGCAGTTCGGCCAAGTATTTTTGCAGCTGCGTGTTTTGCGTAATCGGCAATTTGAATCAGCGAAAGAAGGGAGATTGCGGGTGAGTGCGCCAAACTTGCATTATCGTTCGTAGCTTGCATTGGAAGAATTCCAACACGACCGTTTACCTGTTCGAGTGCGTTTTCAACTTGCCCTACAGATTCTTCAGATTCAACAAGAAGAAGCTGAACGTTATGCCCAAGAGCGATTTCAACTAAGTGCGCATCGGCATGATTCGCATCGATAGCATCGCCAAGTATGCCTTTGACTTGCGGAAAATCTTCAGCGTTATCAAGTACATGTTTAACGGCATCGGTCAAGCCTTCTCGTGCGTGCTGCATTTCTTCAAGAAGATGCAGCCGAGAACCGGAACCGGCACGTTGATGGCGCATTGTTTCTAAGTCGATCGTTAACTCTTCGGCTAGCTCGCCGAGCGAATGCGCGGCATTGTCGTGCGACTTTAAAACGGCTTCGTGTTGTTGCGCAGTTCGTTTGGCTTCATTGATTTGTTGAAGTGTCGATTCTCGGTTTGATTGCAGCGTACGTAATTCTGTTTCTGCAACTTCTTTGTTCGCTCCAGCACGCCCTTGTTGTTCTTTTTGGCTGTTCCATCTTTCTTTTGCAGACTGTGCAATGGTGTGCAGTTGCGATTGTTTTCTTGATTGATCTTCAAGTTCTTCTTGGATTGTCGAGAGATTATCTTGAAGTTCAACAACTTTCTGTTGGAATGTTGCGTGCTCACTGGAGATTTGCTCGACTTGTTTGTCAATTTCAGTCAGGCGTAGCGCAGACTGCGTAATCTGAGTTTCAGCACTTCTGCGCTGCTCAGTGAGTGTTTCTTCTCGAGATTGGGTCTCTTCTAGGCGAGTTCTCTCGCTGGCAATTTGGCCGTTTGATTCTTCAATCGAACGTTCCATCATTTCTATCCGTTGTAGCGAATGACGAATGGTGGATTCATGTTCAGTTGAGCGTTGAATCAAAAGTTGGTGCGTTGTTTGTAAATTATGTCTGTCAACTTCAACTTGGCGCTTAGCATCTTCTTGTTCAAGAACGGCATCTGTTGCCGATTGCCGTTCTATATCAAGTGCAGCAAGTCGGCTTGTTAGTCCAAAGAGTTGTGAATGCAGTTGATGGAATTGGTCAAGTGCAACATGCGTTCGAATTGTTCGAAGCCGCGCATCAAGACCAGTGAATTTCCGCGCTTTCTCTGCTTGCCCGCGAACGATACGCAAACGGCGTTCCGTTGACGCAAGTTGTTCGCGTACACGAACAAGATTTACTTCTGTTCGTTCAAGCTTGCGTTCTGCTTCTTTGCGTCTTGTTTTAAAACGCGCAATACCTGCCGCTTCTTCAAGAATGCCGCGCCGTTCGCTTGGGTTTGCTTGCAACATAGCCGCAACACGGCCTTGTTCGATAATCGAATACGCGTTCGTGCCAATGCCTGTATCAAGAAAGAGTTCGCGGATATCTTTAAGCCGAACTTTATTTCCATTGATGAGGTATTCACTTCTTCCGTCACGGTACAAACGTCTTGTGACTGCAACTTCGTCGGTGTCGACAGATAAGAAACGTTTGTTTGCAGGATCTGTTGCTTCTGCATTCGTAACGGGGTTATCAAATGTAAGTGTGACAGTTGCTGCGCCAAGTGGTTTGCGAACTGCAGAGCCAGCAAAGATAACATCGAGCATTGCTTCACCGCGAAGACTTTTTGCTGAACGTTCACCGAGAACCCATTTGATTGCATCAACAACGTTTGACTTGCCGCACCCGTTAGGGCCAACGATGCCAATGATTGGTGCATCAAAAACAAACTCTGTAGAATCGGCGAATGACTTGAAACCTGCAATTGTAATTTTTGATAAGCGCATAAAGAAAAGACCTCCTGTCAACTGTCATGGCTTCATCCTAAAGCCATCCCACGCATCAAGAACAACGTAGTTCTAGAGTGCACCCATGTACGGGTATTACTTTATACATAGTAGCGAAAAAAAACGTTTTGCCAAGTAAAAAACAGGGAATGCAGCGTTAAAACAACACTTCTTTAAATTAGAAGGGGGTGATTGCAATCGGTAGTTCTTCTTCATTGTTGGGCGGCACAACAGGCGGGCTTTCAATAAAACGTGGTGCTTCTTCAGATTCTTCTGTCTCGCTAAACTCTGGCCTGGGCGTGTACGTTGTCTCGGAAGTCAAGCGTTTGATTGCCGCAAGCAGGCGGTCTTGTTCAACTTTGAAATCTGCGTTTAAGTAATCTTGTCTCCAAAGGGAGTGAATGGCTCCGATCGTTCGGCTGTAGGTTAGGTCCAAGCCGGGGGCGGGAGCTTCGGGCGAACTCTTATGCCCGAGGAACATAGTAAAGGTAGGTAAACTGGGCGATATATTATCGTGTACAGAAGACTTTCCTTTCCTGTTGCGGTGGCGAACTTCGACAGCGCCGGGGTTTGTTGTTGATTCTTTTATGAGTAGATCGGAACCCCACGCTTGCATTGTGAGCGGACGAATAATTGAAATATCGCCCGAGAGAATGATTCTAGGTATACCTGTTTGGGTTACATAAATAGTGTTGTAATCAGATTCCACAATAATTAAGTCGAATTTTTTTTGCACGGTGTATTTATCAATTGCAGGGTCATTCCTTACAATAAGCGTTTCAGTTGCTTTGAGCCGTATCTCTAAATCGCTTACGTTGAGCAAAGGGCGAAGTCCGACTTCAATTCTAAAATCGGAAGGCATTCCTTCCAGAATATCCAGCGCGTCAAGGCGACTGGCAAGACCGATGTCTGCGGTTGCCATTTCAATAAGATGGGGAACACTAATTGGGTCTTTAAGACCTCCGCCTGCGCGCAAGGACGCAAGCCGTGGAATTTCATCTGGATATTCATACAGTTGCCGAATGATTGGAAGGGCACGAATCCCTAGCGCTCGCCAGCGCCATATTGCGGCGTCTGCATTTCGCGGGCTTGGGTCTCGGACGAGCATGCGTTTAATCTGAAGTGCAATAGTCTCAGAATTTTGTACTCGCAACGTTATATGCGTCATTATTTCCATGAATGTTGAAACGTCATTTTTCCATGATGGAGGAACGCGTATTTCAATTTGTTCATCGTTAATACCGAGAGCGGTTGGCCCATCTTGCCCAAGTTCTTCTGGAAACACACGGTTAATTGCCGTTTGGATATTTGAAGTACGTGCATGGCTTGGGTCGAGCAAGATAAGGCGCATGGGCATGTTGATCATGACTTCGCCGCCGTCTAAAATTCTGCCAGAAGTTCTGTGTACGTAGTCTGTTTTGATTGCTTTGGGATCAGCGAACGGATTGATGAAGATGGGGCCAGAAGCAACAGCAACTTCACGTGCTTGTGCTTTGCCAGTGGAGAGTTGTCCAAGTCGTAAATACGTGGGAAGAAGGCGTCCGCCCTCAAGACTAGAAGTAGAGCTGCTTGGTTCTGCAAAGACATGGACATCGAAAGTAGTTCCACGAAGCGATGCATGGCTTGGCTTCATATTTGAGCGAGCAGGTTTGCGACCAGTCGCTGCTTGCGGAATGATAGCTTCGACAACAACAACAGCAGTATCGTGTGAGTTGATAAGTTGTTCAGGTGTTAATCTCCCGTAGCCCTGTGTTGATTGACCGACACCTCGCTTTGCTAAATCGGCAATCATGTGCGCACGGACTTGCGGTGGAATTTCGCTTGAACCAGTGCCTTTCAATCCGATGACTAATCCGTACCCAGCACTGACGGAGGGCTCAAATTTATCGCTGTACGTTGAGTCGTAACCCATCAATGCAACATGGTGCTTGACTGTGCCCTTGAGCATATTTGGAACTTCGCCAATGTATTTGGAGCTTGATCGCTTTGCGCGCTTTTGATCGCTGAGCCGTTCCACTGAACTGCAGCTCGAGACGAATACTAAAACTAAAACGAGTAACAAAAGTATTTTTCGCATCTGTGAATTGTACCCTGAATACGCATGTAATTACCCCTCGGGTAATTAAATGGGGTTAGAGCAGGCGTGCGAGGGCAAGACCGTCCCCAATAGGCACAAGGGAGTAATCGACGCGGTTGTCGGCGTGTAAAAAAGAAGCAAGTT
>CAWLAZ010000002.1:0-28015 GCA_963854955.1 Phycisphaerae bacterium
TTCGCCCTGTTGCACAAGTTCGTTAAATCGAGAGTTTTCAACACCTGAAAATGAATTGATGTGTTCACCGTGTCGAAGCGAACCAAAAATCTCATCGGTTGCCAGCGCTTCTAATTCTTCTGTATCTTCTTCTGTATCTTCTTCTTCTTCACCAAAGACATCGTTTGTGCCTAAGCCAGCGAGTTCGTCTTGCAGGTCCCCGTACTCTTCGTCGAGCCACTCTATTGTTGTCGTATCGAAGCCATCATTATCTACAGCATTTTGTGCGCGAAGCGCAATTTCGTCAAGCAAATTTATGTATTGATCTGGAACTGAAATGCGGTTTTCTATGTTTCCATAATCAAGCTGACTTTCGTCTGTACGCCATGCATTGATAAGTGTATTCATGCCGAGGCCTTCTTGATTATCCTCGAGCACGCGAGCAGAATCCCACGCAGTAAAGCCAAGAGCACTTGTGGGGCGCTGTAGGGTTTCGAGTGAAATCCCGCTTAGCGAGGAAGCGGTCAAGTAACCACTGGTAATTTCACTATTGAACTCTCCAACAGGCAAAGGAGAAGCATCAATGGTTGCGGATTGGTATCCCGAACCAAGAACTTCACCAAGACGGTGCTGGTCTTTTTGTAATGAGGACCAATTGTTGTATGAAAGTTCACCTTGGCCTCCAAATTTTTCAGCGTCTTTTTTATTCCATTCGTGTGAATAAGAACGGAGAGTTCGACCTTCAGACATTTGTTGCGGTAGGGTGGACCAGTTATCTATAAACGTAGGATTAAAATAACTTCGGTCTTGTTTTAAAAACTGTGTTGATTGGCTGCTCCAATTATCCCAATACCATGGGCTGTTTTCAAGCGCAGCTGCGTAGGAAGTATCGCTGTCGTTTGCAGCATCTTGCAACAAGCGCAAACTAGCATCATCGCTTCTGCCGATTCCGTCATTGAAATTGCGACCCTGCAACAGACTTCCTTCACGGATTTGACTGTTTCGGACACCGTTTGGAATAGAGTGCGAGTAATTGGTTGTTCCAAGGGATGAAGTGTTACTATCAAGGGCGTTTCCACTACCAAGCGAGTTTTGGGCTACAGCGGCGTTGGAATAAAGAAAAATAATTGGCACAAGAATGAATTTATACTGCATGAAACTGTTCCTTTTTTACACATCCTACTTACACTGTGCAACATGTCAAACCAGACGCGCTACATAACAACGCCTATTTATTATGTGAATGATAGACCTCATATCGGTCATGTGTACACTACAACATTGTGCGATGTGTATGCAAGGGCTATGCGGGATATTGGACACGACGTTTTTTTTCTCACGGGCACCGATGAACACGGCGTAAAGGTGGAACAATCGGCGCTTGAAAAAGGCATGGAACCACAGGCGCTCGCCGATCAAAATGCTGAAGAATTCAGGTCGATTATGGACATGTTTGGTCTTACTAACGATGCGTTTATACGCACTACGGACCCTCAGCACACAAAACAGGTGCAGGCGTTCGTTGCCTCGTTGCTTGAACGCGGCGATGTGTACCTTGGTACTTTTGAGGGTTGGTATGATGAGGGGCAAGAGGAATACCATACGGAAACAAGCGCTCGCGACCTAGAATACAAGTCGGTAATCAGCGGAAAACCCCTTGTTCGAGCGACAGAAAAAAATTATTATTTTAAACTCAGCGCGTATCAAGAACGCCTTGAGAAACTTTTTGAAACAAACCCAGAGTTTGTGCAACCATCAGGCCGAAGGAATGAAGTGCTTGGCAGACTTCGCGAGGGGTTGCAGGATGTCCCAATCAGCCGAACGAATTTTTCATGGGGCATTCCTATGCCAGGCGATGAAGAACACGTTATATACGTCTGGATTGATGCGCTGTTTAATTACATAACAGCGCTTGGCAAGGGCGACGAAACAAGCGAGTGGTACAAAGAAAGAGATAAATATTGGCCCGCTTCCTACCATATTATTGGTAAAGAAATTCTATGGTTCCATTCCATTATTTGGCCAGCAGTGTTGATGGCACTGGAATTTCCTTTGCCAAAATGTATTTACGCGCATAGTTTTTGGATCAGCGAAGGTCGAAAAATGTCAAAATCGTTGGGTAATTTTATTGACCTTGAGACCATAGAGTCGTACGTAGAACAATACGGCATGGACGCTTGGCGATATTACCTCACTACGCAAGGGCCACTTGGTGCAACGGATGCGGATTTTGCAACTGATAAATTTAAAGATATTTACAACGCACATCTTGTTAATACGGTCGGCAACAGCACGAGTCGGGTGACGGCGATGATCGGGAAATATTACGACGGTGTTGTACCCACAGAGCGATTAAATGAAATACGCATTGAAATTGGCGGTGTTGATTGGCCTGCAAAATGTGAAGCCGCAGTGTCGAAATGGGAAGAAGCAATGGAATCATTTGCGATTGCAAAGGCAATCGAATGCGGCATGGGTCTTATTCGCGATGTTGATTTGTTTATAAATGACACTGCACCGTTCAAGCTTGCAAAAGACGAAACAAAACAAGCTGAACTTGGCGCTATTTTGTATCAATGCCTTGAAACACTACGCATCGCGACAGTATTACTTTCACCTGTGCTTCCCGACAAAATGAAAGAGTTTCACGAAGCTATATGTGTGGAATCTTGTTCCTCGAATCTTCTTGAGCTAGCTAAATGGGGCACCACCCAAAGTGGCACCTCCGTTCAAAAAGTGGCTCTTTTCCCTCGCATTTAATTACCCCTCGGGTAACTAATCTATCGAGTTACCCCGCAATAAATTACCCCTCGGGTAATTTATTGTGTGAGGACAGCGACAAAAAGCGATGGACCACTTGCGCCTGTGTCTGGGTGAAGCCGGTGGTATTGTTGCACCCGCAACCCACACTTTTTGGCAGCTAATTGCAGTGTACTCTCGGAAAAACCAAGATGCACATGTCCCATGGTGTGCCGATACTCATCGCGGATATGTTCTTGCATATCAATAATGAATATTCGGCCGGTTGAGATAACAACCCGTTTTGCTTCTAACAACGCATTTGGAACATCTTCAATGTGGTGGAGCACTAAACAGAAAAGAGCGATATCAACAGAGTCGTCTTCGAGTGGAAGTTGCTGCGCGTCACCCTCAGCAAACACAATATTTGGTGCAAGGTCTGGTCGCTGCCCTGCTTCTTTTAGCATGGCTGTTTCCCTATCAACGCCAGTAACCTGTTGCACAAACGGCGCAATGATAGACGCGGCATTTCCGATACCACAGCCAATATCAACGACACGCAGTGATGGATCAAGTAATGCCAACAGTGCAGTGGGAGTAAATCGCTGTCCATATAAATCACTTCGAAGAGTTTCCCACCCCCCACTTGCGTTTTTAAAGAAACTTTTGCTGTCGGTATGCCTTTGCGCTAGAACAGAAATTAAGCGTGAATCATCCTCGCTTGTGTCAGGTAAATAATCTGCGTTGCGCTTTGCAATTGTCCACAGTGCCGAGGTTTCTGTTTGCATTGCATCCGAGATTCGGTACAACCCTGTCGTGCCGGCGGTTCTTCTTGAGACAAAATTTGTTTCATGAAGCAGTTTTAGGTGCCTAGACACGGTCGATTGAGGCAGTTGCAAGATGTCTGAAAGTTCGCCAACACTTAATTCATCACTAGATACCAAGCGAAGCACGCGCAATCGCGCGCAATCATTGAGCGCTGTAAGCGAATCAAGTAATGCAGTTGGACTGCTCGTGGTTGTCATTCAGTGTCAACAACGCCGGTCATGGTTGGACCGGGAACTTCACCGTACGATCGAATAGCATTTGTAACATCCACATTTGTTGGTTCGATAATCCACGCCTGCTTCCAATAGCTTATCGCTAATGTGTCGTCGCCAAGCCGTTCTGCAAACGTTGCTGCAACAACATACGGGGTGATGCTTGAGCCATCGCCTAATGCTATAGCCGTGTTTATGGCGTTCGTTGCTGAATCTGGATCATCAAGTTCCATCGCGTACTCTGCAAATTTTGTCCACGCTCGAACGGTTTGTTGCGACTGTGCTCGGTCAAACAAAAACGAATAAAGTTTATTGTTATTCCCAGATTGCAAGAGTGATTTAGCGTACAAATCTGCAATGTCTGTGTTGAATGGCTTGAGTGATTCTGCAATTCCTAGGGATTGTGCAGCAAATTGTGGTTGACCCATTTCTAAGTAACACCGACCAAGGCTGTACTGCGCTTCCCAGTCACCCGGGTGAAGCAGGGCTGCTGCTTTAAACTCTTCTGCACCGTCTGCCCATCGACCTTGCCACATGGCATAGTTGCCTTTTTTAAGCATCGAATCGTTGCTTGGTTGTCCGCATCCTTGGGTAAGGAGCGTAGCGGCTAGAAGTAAGGTTCCAAATATCGTTGTTTTGTGTTGTTTCATACTAAAATCTTTCTCAATTTATTTACACAGGGATTATTGGACATGATACGGTAGTCATACAAATCATGGCGGCCCCTACCAAAGAGAATCCTTTTCAAACTGTCGTTTTGCAGCACGACCTGCCCGACGGAACTACCCATTTTGACTGGTTACTTGCTGTGGACGCAAAAGCCGAGAACCCACTCTTAAGTTTTCGAGTGACTGAACGACCAGATTTGCTGAACGAGAATAGATGGGTCGAACTAGACCCTCGCCCGGATCATCGCCCAGAATACCTGTATCTTGAAGGGGAACTTGATGGCGATCGAGGCACGGTTACTCGGCTGGGCAAGGGAAACGTGTTTATTTGGAAAGAAATTCCTCATGGCTGGAATATGATGATCGATTGGGGCACGGGTTTACTTAGTGAATACGAACTAATTAAAACGGAGGATTCACTTGTCTTCCGTCGTATTTTTGAAAACCACTCTCAGGATCCGCCTCCCCCGTTACCTAAGCTTAAAATAGTTGGCGATGTTCCTGTAAATAAAGACAGTGATTCGATCGGATTGTCTAAAAAGATTAAGGCGTTTGGTGCGGGTAAAAAAGAATCAACAGCATGGGCAAGGCAACCAAACACCACCGGTACGGGCGCAACACATGTGAAAACATTCCACACCAAGTTGACTGATGATGCACTTCGGTATGTGGATGAACAAATAAATGATTGGCTTGATAAAAACCCCGAGTTCGAAGTTAAACTTGTCACAACAACAATTGGCACATTTACCAGCAAGGTGAAAGAGCCACACTTAATTTGCCAAGTTTGGATATAAATAAAAATGAATAAAGAGGACAATGTGTGCGTTTGCCACAAGGTTTCACTTGGAAAACTTCAATCGTATGTAACACGTGAACAGCCAAAAGTTGCATCGCAACTATCAGACTGTCTTGATGCGGGTACTTCCTGTGGTTGGTGTATTCCTTTCTTAAAAAAGATTCACGAGCATCATGTTGAGGGCAAAGAAGGTGATTTGGGCCTTGGTGCAGAAGAGTATGGCGTGAAACGTGTTGCGTACTTAAAAGAAAAAAAAGCCAAAAAACAAAAAAATGGCTGAAAAACCAGTAATTCCAAATGAAATTGGGGGGTATCAAATAACAGGCATTCTCGGTGAGGGCGGTATGTCGGTTGTGTATACCGCATTACAGAAACACCCAAAGCGAACAGTTGCAATCAAAGTGTTGCGTGGTGGTTTGTATAGCCCAACAGCAGCAAAAAGATTTCATCTAGAAGTTGAAATACTCGGAAAACTCGATCATCCATGGATTGCTAAAATTTACGACGCGGGTTCGCACGACGATGGTAATGGCGCGACGCCGTATTATGTGATGGAACACGTTGGTGGCGCGCGTGAGCTCACGCAATATATTGAAGACGAAAAGCTCGAACGCCGCGAACTTCTTAAACTTTTTACGATGATTACTTCCGCTGTAGAGCACGGTCACCATCGGGGGATTGTTCACCGTGACTTGAAGCCAGGAAACATTTTGATTGACACAAATGGCGAGCCAAAAATTATCGACTTCGGCGTTGCTCGTTCACTTGATAGCGACAAAGTAAATAATGAAGCAATGACAGAAGCAGGCAGGCTCGTCGGAACAGTGCAATTTATGGCTCCCGAACAGGTTGATGCAAAAATAAGCGATATTGATGCACGGTGCGATGTCTATGCGCTTGGCGCCGTGTTGTACCAAATGCTCACAACTCGGCTTCCACGCACGCTTGAAGGCCTGCCTATTTACGAGGCGGTTCGACAGATATGCCTAGGGGAATCAGTTCGTCCAACCGTATATGACGATACGATTGATCAAGATCTTGAAGCAATTATTATGAAGGCGATAGAAAGCGATCGTGGAAAAAGATACCAAACGGCGGGTGCATTTGGTCGTGACATGCTTCGGTACCTTGGCCACAGGCCAATCAAGGCAAGAAAAGTGACTGCGCTTGATCGCTCTAAATTATTTTACCGTCGGCATAAAAAACAGTTAATGATTTGGGCAGTCGTTTCTTTTGTTGGCGCACTTGCTGTAGTGGGCGGTATTTATTTTAAAAATAAATTTGATGTTCGTCAAAAAGAAATGCTCACAACCATTGAGGAGCTTTCTAAAAAGAATGATGCGCTTGAAGTTGCGCCCCCAACACCAACGACAAAATCGTTGGTTGATACCTTCCTCCCGCCGATTTTTACGCTTCCATCTACTCCCGAAGAAGTACGGGTCTCTGCAAATGGCAACACTATTGTTGCCGTGGTGGATGATTCCTTTGTTGCCTATTCCAATGATGGCACAGAAATACCTGTGCCACCAATGAATGTCGTGCCTTCTAACGCCGTGTTTGCTGTCTCAAATTCAGGAGCGCGAGCAATTTTTGTTTCACAAAATGCCTACGAAGTAAATTTTGCGACCACCCCGCCAACAAGAAACAATGTTGTTATTCAAGGCGAACCAGTGTCGGTCTTCATTGAAAAAAATATTATTGCGTCCATAAATCAAGGAGGGGCTCTTTTGATTTCAGTTGATGGAATACCCATGAGACCCGCAACTTCAACAACAGGAAACTATGAAATGGTTTCTATTGCTTCAGGCGGCAATCAAATTGTGGGCGCAACGGATGATTGGATATATATATGGGAGACACAACACTTCCCAACTCAGCCTAGAAAAATGAGAGGTGTGCCTGAACCTATTTTTGTCGGTAGTTTTTTAAATAGAACAGTTGTTGTAGGCAAAAACGGATTAGTCTTTGTGCATGAATGTATTGAAGGCATCGACAAGCAAGTGAGCACAATTCGGCTTGGCGTACCAATAGACCAGTGCGCCATGAATCCAGACGCGTCATTAGTCGTCTACGTTTCTGAGGGGAAAGCGTATACTTGCCAGCTAGATACAGGTGCTCTTCAAGAGCAACTATGGATGCATGAAATAACCGTGGGAGTATCCGTGGATAAAAATAACAGAGTTCTTCTTTGGACAGAAGAAGGCGCGTTTTACCAATCAGGCGAACACTAATCGCTGGTTGTTGTTCCGTCAACTATTTTTGTATAGTCCGCTGGTTCGTTTAGAACATCACAGATGAATTCAAGTTGATTGATAACCACAGTCATTGATTCAGGACGGTATCGAATATCTGGCTGAATGCAATCCATTATTTGCTTAGAAAGCAAGGGGTGGATTCGTGGGTTTTGTTCGTGCGGGGGAGTTGGCAACGCCACTTTATCTGCATCCACAGCGCCGCCCACAAGACTATCGCCCGCGCCTTTTGGTGGCATGGATGTCGGAATGACATCACCCAGCAGCACCCAGTACATCATTGCACCAAGGTTGTAAATGTCTGTGGCAGGCATAATCTCAGTTCGATGTGCCTGCTCTGGCGCCATATATCCGGGTGTTCCCTGGATTCGTTTTTTAACTGTTCCGATGGCGCACGCTTGGCCAAGGTCAATGATTTTTACCATGCCTTTTTCGTCGACCAACACATTGTTTGGCTTTATATCAGCGTGGACAAAACCACGGTCATGCATATGCCCGAGGCCTTTTGCAACCTGCAAGAAAACCTCAACGGCTTGCGTATGATTTCGTGGAAGTTTTTGATCAAGCGTATTCGCGTCAACAAGTTCCATAATCATGGAAACCGAAACAACTCGTAAAAGTTTTCGTTGTTTGACGAGCTTTTTTATTTTGCGAATGGTGTCGTGGTCAAGTTTCGATCCAATGGCGTACTCTTGTTCCACTTGGTCTAAGAAGCGCTGCGATTTTTCGTCTGTCTTCTTGACAAACTTCAGTGCTGAAACTTGTTTTGTCTTTGGGTGCTGTACAGCGTACAGCGTCGAAGCGGCACCTTCGCCGAGTTTAGCGAGCACGGTGTAGACGCCGATTTTTCTTGGTTGTGATCGAGTAGAGGACATAAAAAATAAAAGGGTGAGTGGTTCTCAGGTCCGCTCTATAGTAAGAAGTGATACGTAGGGTACCCTGTGTGCCTAGTGTTCGGCAACCCTCTTATTGGTTTATTGAATGGGTGATTTCCGTAAAAACTTAGTTTTCGCGAGGAATATCAAGCAGTTGGCCTCTAAATTGTGCTTCTGCGAAGTATTGACCAGGTGAAACGGCATCGCCAAAAGCACTGGCAAGCAAAACTTGGCTCGCTGGAATGGCGAGTTCATTCTGTAACCGCTGCACAAGGTGGCTTAATCGAAGGATTTGCTCTTCCGTAAAGGGGCGACGATTACCGTTGCCAATCAAGCAAATACTAATACAACCGTTATTCCATACGGAATCGTCAATGGTTGTTGGCTTTGCGCTAGGCTTTTGGTCAATCCAGCGATACCCCATTTCCACATCTCCATCGCCTAATCCGTTCCCGTTCCCGATGAGAAAGTGGTAGCCGAAGCCATTTAGACCAGCGTTTTGGTGGTCACGACCAATGGATTCGACGTTTCCTGCGGGTTGACCAAGGTGGTGAATCACGATGGATGACCATTTGGCTTGTGTATCAATTGTTGTAAAAATCGGGTCGGTTGCTGGACGATCCTCGGCAGAAGCAAGCGTCGTGAGCAAAATACTTCCCTGCAGGTTATTGCTTCCCGCTTGGAGCAGAACCAAAGCGCATGGAATGGCAAAGAAAAAAGCAATCCACACGAGTTGTGTGCGTTTTGAGGGCATCCTTGCTGAACTGTGCTTCATCGCTTCATCCTTGAGCGTTTCCTTGGTTTTTTTATCGCGTGACTAAATGCAGAATGACATGATGTCGTCACCTGCGTAGTAGTCTATCGGGCAAATACCCCCCTGTGACTTTAGAAATGGACATATCGGACGCAAATTTTATGTTGCGTGCATAGTATTTTTATTCTTTAGCGCTAAGCCGTTCGCGAAGTGCGGGTTCCGGAAGGCCAAACAAATCAGGTTGTTCGGTAATTTGCGGACCATACCGCATGGTGTTGTATGCCTCAAACTGTGTGCGTTGCTTGTTCTTTTGGAACAACGCCTTTCTGCACCCAAGCATTCCAAGAAAAACAACAAGGAACAACATAAGGCAAGTTAGGCGTTTTGCACACTTCATACTGTGTTAATCACTCGCTGGAAATCGAGAGAGGATTTTATCTATGAGTCCATATCCCAACATTTCCTTTGGATCAAGCCAGTAGTTTCGTTCGCAGTTTTCGTGCACAACTTTTTGGTCTTTGCCTGTTGCTTCCGCGTAAATATCGAACAGGATATCACGAAGCCGTAGCATTTCTTTCGCTTCAATTGCCAAATCAGTTGCTTGTCCTTCAAGCACCCCGCTAAGAAGTGGTTGATGCATAAGGTTTTTTGAATGAGGAAGAGAGAAGCGCTTTCCTTTGGTACCACTGCAAGCAATAACGGACCCCATTGAAGCCGCTTGTCCAATGATATACGTCGAAATGTCGCAGGGGACAAAGTTCATCGTGTCAACAATGCCAAGACCAGCTGTCACAGAACCTCCGGGCGAATTGACATATAAATTGATGTCGGCTTTTGGGTCCTCATTCGCAAGGTAGAGCAACTGTGCAACGATAAGGTTCGCTGACTCATCCATAACTGGTCCACCTAAAAAGATGATTCGGTCATTGAGGAGTCGTGAATAAATATCGTAAGCGCGTTCACCGCGACCGGTTTTTTCAATAACAATTGGTACAAGTGTGGACATAGTTATGTATCTTTCTTCTTGTCTTCGTTGTGTTCGAGAACTTCATCAACAAGACCGTATGTTTTTGCTTCTTCAGCGGTGAAGTACTTATCTCGCTCGCCATCGTTGGCAACTTTGTCAAAGGTTTGCCCGGTATGGGTGGAGATAATTTTGTTGAGCGTTGCTTTTGAATTGAGAATTTGCTCGGTTTGAATTTGAATATCTGTTGTTTGGCCTGTGATTCCACCGTATGGCTGATGAATCATCACTTTTGCGTGTGGCAAAATGTGTCGTTTGCCCGCAGTTCCTGCGCATAAAAGTACAGCGGCCCCGCTGTATGCACGGCCTATGCAGTAGGTCGCAACATCCGATGATATCATCTGCATCGTGTCGTACATGGCGAGGGTATCGTCTACCGCTCCGCCCGGACTGTTGATGTAGAGATTGATTTGTTGTCCGCGCTTTTGGTCTTCAAGATACAACATTTGCATCATGACTCTCGCCGCTGATGCTTGATTGATTTCGCCAATCAAGAAAATAACGCGGTTTTCGAGCATTAACTCGTCGAGTGTCATCTCCCTTGTGCGTTGGTATGCAGAAGCCATAATTGGCGGTGCTTGCCCGCCGACTGCTCGAACAATGTCAATGCCATGGGTTGGTGGGTTTGTACTAATTGTTTGATCTATCATAAATTAACTCTAATCCTTCAGAAGTTGCGACATCATAGCACACGGTGTTCAATGAGAGCGACTTCAATCTAAAAGCGATTACTCGGCTCAATGGACACAGGGCCATGCGTATCACCAGGATCGCTTTCTCTGTCGAGTGGAAGCGTAATTCTGCAAAGTGTTCCACCGCCCTTGGCATCGACAAGGGTAATCTCGCCATTGTGTTCAAGGATGACTTTTCTGGCAACGGCAAGCCCGAGCCCTGTTCCCCGTTGCCCTTTGGTTGTATTGAAAGCGAGAAACGCCTCTTCTTTAGTGTCTGTTTCAACGCCAGAACCATTGTCTTGGATGGTCATCTCGAGCGATTCGCCATTATCAAGTATGGAAACGCTTAACTTTACGGCGCCGGTTTTTGAGGCGCAGGCATCAATCGCATTATTGAGTACGTTGAGCAACACCTGCAAAATGGCTGTTTGGTCGATGGGTATTGGCGGCAGGTCGGCTTCAACATCACTCTGCAAGGAGATGGAGCGTCGTTCGCTTGCACCACGAACAAGCGCAAGGGCATCTTCCACAATTGGTTCGATTTGCACATAGGAAATTTCTGGTGTACTTGTCCGAGACCAAGCAAGCATATTGAATGTCAATGCGTACACGCGGTCGAGGTTGCGGGCAAGAATCGGCCAACCCTCCCGAGCAAGCTCAAGGTCGCCTCTGCCAAGAGCGAGATTAATTGCGCCTGCACCACTGCGCAAACCCTGCAACATGTTTTTTACACTGTGGCTAATAGACGCAACGGTCTCACCCATCGCCGCGAGGCGTTCGTGTTGCATTTGTTTTTTAGCAAGCATGGCAGTGAGCATTGCCATTGCCGCGTGACCACACGCAGTGGATAATAATTCAAGTTGATCTTCGGACCACTGTCTGTTGTCCGAACGTATTTCAAGAAGCACCGCGCCAAGGTATGTGCCGTGTGCGATAAGCGGGCCACATAAAAACGATTTTGCCCCGCTCTGAATTGTTTCTTCGTCATTCATAAATCGCACATCATTTTTTATGTTTGGAATTCGTATGCCACATGTTTCATTGCATGTGTGTGTTACGATTGCCTTGGAAAACACAGAAGCATTAGCGGTGATTTTGTTTGGCGCTCCCTCGATTGTTTGCAGGATGTTTTTGTCATCATCCATCAAGACACCAACGCACCTATCTGGCTTAAACTCATCAACAAGAATAGCAACAAGGTGTTGTAAAATAGTTGTGCTGTCAATGGTTCCCGCAAGAGAAGCGGTAAGGCGATGCACCATGCGAAGGTGGTCTCGCGCAGATTGCAACGAGTGTGGTGAAGTAACGACAATTGACTCTGCGCTTGTGTCAAAGGAAGGATCATTTGTTTGTTGTGGCTCGGAGAGTGATGCGTGTTCACTAAATCTAAACAACGTTGCCCCACACCCAACCTCGTCACCTATCCGCAACGCAATTCGTTCAGTTAACAAGCGACCGTTCAAAAAAGTTCCGTTGGCTGATGCAAGATCTTGCAAAAACCACCTTCCATTGTCAGGCGTGAGTTCTGCGTGCCTGCGACTGATTGTCGGGTCTTCTAACGGCAGTGCTTCGGATGACCGTCCAATTAACTGCGGTTCATTTGGAGGAAGCGAAAATACCCCACCTAAATCCGGACCTTCAACAACTTCAAGCACCAACATGTCATTATCGTAACACGCACCTCGATTAACATGGGGTCGGGTACAGTCGGGTCCGAGGTCGGGTACAGGGTCGGGTCCTTTTTTAAAAGTATATAAAAGGCACAAAATATCCGTTTTCGTCGAAACATCAACTACTTTTCCCTTGAATCCGAGGGTCGGGCCCGTACCCGACCTTGTACCGGGTCGTGGAACCGACCCTGTACCGGGTCGTGGAACCGACCCTAAAGTTGGGTGGAGTAAGATGTACGAGATGGCGAAGCAACCAACATTTAAGGCATCTATGCGGATGGCGATTATTCATGGAAAAGAGTCGTTTTTAATGACTCGGTACACCAGAGATTTTGCAGATGTTCTTGCTAAAGAGCACGGCGAAATTGATCGAGTTGTATTCGATGGAGCAACGGTTGATCTGGCAACAGTTCTTGACGAGGTTCGCACATTTGATTTAATGATGCGACACAAACTTGTTATCGTGGACAACGCAGATGCATTCCTCGCATCAAAAGACACCGGTAAAATATCGAACCGTCAAGCGATGGAACGGTACGCAGAATCGCCAGTTTATTCTGCAACATTGTTACTTCGCGCGTCTGCTTGGCGGCCAGGCAAACTTGATAAGGCAGTAGCAAAAGTAGGTGTCGTCTTTAAATTACAAAGTTTGAGTGAACTGGATTCCGTTCGTTGGTGTGTTGGGCGTTGCGGCAAAGAACACGGGTGCGAACTCGACGCGCAAGCGGCACAGTTGTTAGTGCAGCGAATAGGACTTTCATTAACTCGGCTTGACACGGAACTCGGAAAACTTTCCGCAAAAGTTGCACCTGAAACAAAAATAACAAAAGATGATGTTCTTGAAATGGTCGGTCTCAGTAGAGAAGAGCAAGCGTGGGAAATTCAATCGGTTGTTCTTTCTGGAAACAGCGGCCTTGCGATGGCAAAACTTGGTGAACTTCTTGATGTGTCAAGGCAACCAAGAGAGTTGTTGATGTGGTCTGTTGTTGATTTAACAAGACGGCTAAGCGCAGCTTCAACCATGCTTCAAAACGGCATGTCAGCGGGTGATATTAGGAAGACATTAAAACTTTTCGGTGACGGTGGAAATCGAATATTGCATCTTGCCAAACAACGAACCCCCTCCCAGCTCGCAAACCTATTCACCGAAGCGGTAGCCGTAGATGCACGAACAAGAAGCGGGTTGCTTGATGGCCGAAGAGGGCTAGAACTACTTACGTTGCGTGTTTGCCGAGCAGTAAAATAGCTAGCATATAAGCGAAGTGCCGGTCATTTCTTCCGGTTTTGGAAGCGCAATCAATTGCAAAATAGTGGGAGCAATGTCCGCAAGTATTCCGTGTTCACGCAACTCACAATCAATACCAACTATATGAAGTGGGACATCGTATGTGGTATGCGCAGTGTCGGGGCTGTTGGTTTCACAGTTCCATGTGCGCTCGACATTGCCGTGGTCAGCAGTTACTATGACCGAACCACCAACAGCCATTGTTGCATCGATAATTTTTCCGCAATACTTGTCAACAACTTCAACAGCTTTGACAATGGCTTCAAAGTTTCCCGTATGCCCGACCATGTCTGCGTTCGCAAAATTCACAATAAGTACCGTTGGGCAATCATCGCTTGCAAGTTGCGCGAGCACACCATCGCAAACAAACTCCGCAGACATTTCGGGTTGTTGATCGTACGTTGCAACCTCCGTTGGGCTTGGAACAAGCAATCGTGATTCTCCAGTAAACGGGTCTTCTTTGTAGTCGTTAAAGAAGAACGTTACATGTGGGAACTTTTCTGTTTCTGCGCACCGAAATTGTCGAAGGTTGTTTTTTGAGAGCACAGCGCCAAGAATATCTTTCATGGGTTCTGGCTTGTTAAACGCGATGGCAGAAACAGGAAGATTTGATTCGTAATTTGTCATCGTTGCGTAATACAAGTTGTCAATTTTGTGTCCCCGGTCAAACGAACCGCGCGGCACTTCTGCCCATGCTTTATCTTGCAAAACAAAGGCTCTGCTTAATTCTCGAGGTCTATCGCCACGATAGTTAAAAAACAAAACAGCGTCGCCCCCTTGAACGAGACCGATAGGATTGTTTGATGCGTCGACTATTTGTGTCGGGACGACAAACTCATCACCCGTCATGTTTGGGTCAATAGGATTTTTGTAATACGATGAAATAGCCGTGGACGCAGAAAAACAAGTTTGAACTTTTGGAACATTTTGTTGTAATGGATGCGAAGTGTGCACTCCGGTCATGGCTTCATAGGCAACCGCAACTCGCTCCCACCGGTTGTCACGGTCCATTGCCCAATACCGACCAATGACGCTTGCAATTGACGCGTTGGTTCCGCGAATTTTATCTTCAAGTGTTTCAAGAAAACCAAGGCCAGCGCTCGGCGAGCAGTCGCGACCGTCTGTGACGACGTGTATAAAAATGGTTGCATCTATTGGTGCAGCATCAAGCAAAGCAAACAGGTGTTCAATATCACTGTGCACCCTTCCGTCACTTACTAGCCCAACAATGTGTGTTGCTCCTTCTCCACAGCCAATAGAAAAAGCCTCTGTAATTACGGGATTCGTTTTAAATTCACCGGCTGCTGCGGCAATGTTTAATCGCATGAGTTCTTGCGGAACGATTCTTCCTGCGCCAATGTTTTGGTGACCAACCTCGCTGTTTCCCATAACGCCAGCGGGAAGACCAACGTTTACACCACAAGTACTAATCATTGTTGTTGGGTGGTTTGTAAACAAAGAATCTGCAACAGGTGTGCTTGCTTTTATAACTGCATTGGTCGCATCCATTGCACTGTTTGGGTGCAATCCCCAACCATCACGAATGATTAATACGACGGGTAGTTGTTTAGTTGCCATATTTTGCTCTCATTCGTTTTAGTTCTCGTTCGTTTCGGCCTCTTGCTTTTGTAAGACACGCATCAATAATAGTGCGTAATGCCGTTGCGCCTTTCTTTGCAATAACTCTATCTGCAATTACCTTGAGGTCATCTGCATGGTACGGGCCACGAATATTATTTATGAGCAGTTCAATCGATGTTGATGAAGAACTACTCGCAAGTTGCCAGAGCATATCTTTTTGCATTGTGTTTGGCGATGCAAGTAGTTTGAATGCCCATAGAAAATCTTGCATCAACCCCTCACGAAACAACGCTGGCAATGCCGTTTTTGCGCTTTTTTCGCCAGCCACCTGCTCTTGCATGGCCATATGCCAAAGCGAAACAGCAAGTGTGTCCTTGCCAAGCATTACAACAGAGCCAATTGCTTCTGCAAACAAACGGTCGCTTTTTAACTGAGCAGCTACCCGCATGTTTGTTTGTGCAATGGCGGCGAGGTCTTGAAACCGCGGGTCATGTTTGGCTGGCTTTTTTATTCTGGTCATTGCAGAGGGTTGTGCGCAAAGCATAAGGGGGTCACCAATAGTATTGATGCGCCACGGCTTGCTGTTTATTCCTTGCCCAGCACTCCATCTAGATGCCGGCAAAAACGGGACTAAACTCATTGTTCTTCGCACAAGTTCTGTTTGTGGCACGAACGCTTGCAACATCGGTTCATGCGATGAACCAACGTAGGCATACACGCCCCGTGACAACCAAGTCCCACCAACCGTGTTGCGATCGCTTGGGTTTTTGAGCGACCAGCTATGTAAAAAGTAAAGCGCGGATGGCGAATTTAAAATAGGCAACCACGTTGGCGCAGTGCGTTCGTCAGACATGTCAAGAAAATCTTGGTTGCCTTTTGAAGTGAAATAGACAACGTCCGCGTCGACACCTTCTTTGTCAACTTCTTGAAGTCCAGCAAGAGATCCATCAATAACCGTGCTTTTAACACCGTAGCTCGGAAGCAGTTCGGGTATGTTTCCTGTCCCGTACATTGACCACGCGCCATCGTTTGGGTATGTGTTGCAGAACCAATAACTGTTTCGTTCTAAAAATAAACTACACATTGCCATATAAGTGGTGTCGACCTTGTTGCCAAAAATCCAACCGGTCCATGCAAAGCGTTTTCCAGTTTTATCTCTGCCAATGACATCGCTTACCGCAACTGGATTTTCTCTCACTTGCGAAAAATCAACGCGGGCGGGTAACGTCATACAGATAGTGATTGCATCGAGTGCGTCTCCAATGCGATTAAAAGGTAGCCCCGTTTTAGCAAGCGTGTCGTAAACTTCTTGCACAAGCAACGCCGTGGTTGACTCGCTCATGGTTTTATTTGCAGGACCCCAGTCATGTTTCATGTACGAAAGCAGTTGTCCTCGTCCCGCCGCAAGTGCAACCGCACCGAATCGGGCAGGATCATTTGCGTTGGTGATTACAATACCAAGTGGTGGGAGTTTTATTGCCTTGAGCGCATCTTTGATGGAGTTAGTTCCGCCCCAGGCCATTGCGACCGTTTGCTGCATCGCGGTTTCTATGTTTGAAATTTTTCCGACTGACGCTCGTACCCAGACTTTTTCTGGAGCAAACCGTCGAATGAATTGTGAGGCGCGAGGCTCTTGGTTAAACAAAACAGGCCATCGGTTTTCAGGAGACCAACGCGAGATTTCATCGAGGTACGTCGCTTCGTCTGGAACAAGCACAACTTGTTGCACAATGGGAAGTTTGCGTTGCACCGCAGCGGTTTTTGTACCCAGTCGCATCGCCACTTGCAATTCAGAGTTGATCACTGGAGCATGTTGCGAAAGTGCAATTGTTAACAGAAATGAAATCATGACCGAACTGGATTTAGAACTACGTTGTCTCTTCCAGGGACAATAACGTCTGCAATTTCAATGCATTCTTTAAATGATTCCTGCGCCATTTCTATGTCCGCGCAGTTTGATAGTACACTTGCTTGCGCTAAATGTTCACTGGTGGCAACCGTGTCGCCGCAAATCAAAATGGTTCGCGTTTGTGTCGGCAATAAAAGCCCACAACTGCCTGGCGTGTATCCATGTAAAGGAAACAGGTCGACACCCGGAAGTACCGTGTCTTCTGGAACGTCAAAATTGGCCAGCAAGTCGCGGTGTTGTTCTAAAAGAAGTGTAAGGTCTGTGTCGCCTTCAGCGCGTTCGAGTTCATCGCGCAATGCAAGGACAGCCGCTTGTATTTCTGGTTCGTGCATAAACCACGCTGCATGGCCAAGGTCGCCAAGGGTTCTTCTTCGATCGGGGTCAAAACTAGTAAGAAAAACATGTGTAATTGCAGAAAGATCAATGCCCCATCGTTCATAGAGTCGTGCATTGAGCATTTGTCCTGGAAGTGATGGGTCAACAAGCATGATTGCGTCACCGCTTTTAATAACAGTGGTTGTTGCGTGCCCAGTTCTTGGGGCACCAATGTCATTCCAAAGTGGGTTTGATGCAAGTGTTCCGATGGAGACAATTCGCCAGTCCATTGATTACTCCATGTGTGCATCTCGCCCGAGCGAGTGCAGTGAACTGTTTGGGTCTTCTTGAAGTTTTTTAATTCGCTCAATGACAAGTGGCGGAATAATAGAACCGAGTCGCTCGACATCGCCACCAAGTGCGGCAATTTGTCGAATCAAACTTGATGAGGTAAACGCGAATGCTTCACCTGTCACAATAAACACCGTTTCCATGTCTGCAACTTGGCGGTTTGTAATTGCAAGTTGGGTTTCCATTGCTAGGTCTGTAACATTACGGATGCCACGAAGAAGTGCGGAGGCACCAGAGTTTTTTGCAAAATCGACAGTAAGCCCAGCGTACCTCTCTACGGTAACTGGCGCAGTGTCTGGATTTTTTGCAACAAGTTCGTTGATGAGTGTTGTTGCAATTTCAACACGTTCGTCAAACGGAAAAAGGGAAGTTTTATTTGGGTTGTGTCCAATGCCAACAATAATGCGGTCAAACATGCCCCGTGCACGTTCAACAACGTCAAGGTGACCGCTTGTGATTGGATCAAACGAGCCCGCGTAGATGGCAACATGTTCGTTCATATTCTTAGATTGTACGTCGAATAGGAAGAAGCGGTGGAAACCATAAGAGCCGGAAGAGAATTAGCGTGGTTGTTTGTTATGGGTTGAATTTCATATTCGGCACTGAAGGCGTAAAAAAATCCCGCCCTGCCAATTGGCGGGGCGGGATTCATACGATTATCGTTTTTTAGACAGAGACAGCTTCAGGAAAGTCCACAACCGTGTCATTAATGTGGTTGTAAAAACTTGTGAATGTCATGACTGAAATACCCGCGACAACTTCGATTGCAGCTTCGGTATTGAATCCAGCATCCATAAATGCAGTGAGGGTTTTATCGCTGACATTGCCGTTTGTGTCGAGTGTTTCGGCAGTGAAATCAATGAGCGCTTGCATTTTTGTATCATCGCTCTGCCGTTTTCGGATATTGACGCAATCATCTTCACTTAGTCCGGTGCCCTTTGCGATAATGGAATGTGCAGCAAGGCAATAGTGGCAGTCCATTTTTTCAGCGGCAAGAAGTTGGACAACTTCACCTTCTGCTGACGTGAGCGCGCCGCCCTTGGAACCACCAGCCCAGCCCATAAACGCTTGTAATACTGGCGCATGCGCCGCAAGTCCTTTAAAGATGTTGATTTGTTTTTCTTTGAGTGGACCATTGAGTAAATCAGCACCTGCGCCTGTGTCTGTTGTTGGGTCAATATTTTTTAGTCGTGGCATGGAGGTGCCTCCTGTAGTGTTAGGGTGAGTATGTAGAAATGTTCAGATCTATACATTATATATGTTTATGGATATGGTTTTATTGGGAATAGTAAAAATGCAGGCACGATTAGTCGGCAAGATTTGCAAGACCAGCAGTTTCCAAAATCATCTTGAAGTTATCTGAAAACACGAAATTGTGTTCAGGAAATTCCGTGCCTGCCATGTTGTTGTCGATGTGGCTAAACAAAAGTTCAACACGACCGATTCGTTCCCACGCCTCGCCACCGGCAACTCTTCGATCGATCGTGCCCGAAGTGGATGCCCCTAGATGGTCAAGGCGGTCGATAGTTGCTTCGTATCGAATGGTATCGCCCGCTGTTACATCACAATCGAGCGATGCTTTTGCAATTTTTGCAAGGATCACCTTTTCTTTAAAACGCGACGTTGACCCAACTAAGATGCCCGCTGTTTGTGCCATGCCTTCAATCATGAGTGAAAACGGCATGATTGTTCTGCCTTGCACAATATGGTCATGCAAAACATCTTCAGCAAGCGAAACGTTTTTAACAGCAACGAGTCGTTTGCCTTCTTCGTGCTCCGTAATGCAATCAATCCATAGCCAGCGCATCAAGAATTATCCAGCGAGTTTAATTTCGACGAAATTAACAAGCGAATCAACAGTGATGAGATCACCAATTTTGGAAATAGATCTGTCACCATCTTCAATACTTGCAAAATCGACGTGCGCCATGCGTTCTTTTAGCATGGCAAGACCTGTGTCGGTGAGGTTTCCGTCTGATACCCAATCTGGATTATCCGTGAGATTTTCCGGAAATAATTCGCCTTGAGAAATTTTAAACTCAAATGTTTTTTCGATTCGAAAGACAATATCAAGGAAATCGATGGACTCTGCGCCAAGGTCGGCAGTTAGACTCGCAGCTGGGGTCACTTCGTCCTCGTCTACGCCTAGGGCATCATCGAGAACTTCCTGGATTTTTTCAAAAATTGCATCGCGGCTCATGACCGTCTCCTGTTGTTGTAAAGTTAAGACATGCGAACGGGGCGTATGGTAAACCGTCCCGCGACTGCTGTCTGTGTTTCTTCGGTGTCATTTTTAAGAACTGTGCCAGTGCCTTTACATGTAAAGGAACCGTCGGGGTTTTCCTTAACGATATTGACCTCGCATTTGAGCCGTTCGCCCGGCTTGACCATGGCGCCGTACTTGATGGCTTTCACTTCGCCTAAAACAAGGCGTTTGTCGCCTTTAGAGCATAATTTAGAGCCCGCTTGCACCATTGCTTCAAGCATGAGCACGCCAGGCAGGATGGGAAAACTCGGAAAGTGGTCTCCAAGATACTCTTCTGCTTGTGTTACTTGCTTGATGGTCACAATTCGTCCCTCGCTTTGTTCGAGGATTTGGTCTACAAGATCAAACTTCATTGCGTGGAATTATACCCGCACTACCTCAAACATGGCATTTTGCAGAAAATAACCGTCTCTGAGAAATTGCAGTGGGGTTGCGGGAGGTGGCTAGTGGGAGGTGGTTAGTGGGAGGAGGTCAGTGGGACGGGGTCAGACCCCATGGGGTCTGACCCCGCTAGGGGCTTGGCAAATGGGTGAGAATTAGGTATCCTGTGGCGTTCTGTAGCCCGCTTCTTGCTTGGGCTTTTACACTGTTTTAGCACTCTAATTCTCGGATTCAATAATGTCCAAAAACGGCACAATAATTCAAGTCATCGGTTCAACATTTGATGCTCAATTTCCAGCAGAAAGCCTGCCAAAAATTTATAACGCACTCGAAGTAGAAATCGATACCGCAGGCGAAAAAATTAAACTCGTTGGCGAGGTAAACAAGCACTTGGGCGGCGGACGTGTTCGTTGCGTTTCGCTCGGTAGTACAGACGGTCTACGTCGTGGTCAAGAATGTATCGACATCGGCTCACCAGTTACAGTTCCAGTTGGCGCAGGCGTGCTCGGACGAGTGTTCAACTTGTTCGGCGAGCCAGTGGACGAACGTGGTCCAGTAACATACGAAAAGCGGATGCCAATTCACGCTGCTCCCCCAAAACTTTCAGACCTAAACCCGAAATCTGAAATCCTTGAAACAGGAATTAAAGTCATCGATCTTCTTTGCCCGTTTGTTCGTGGTGGCAAGATTGGTTTGTTCGGCGGTGCTGGTGTAGGCAAGACAGTTATTATTCAGGAAATGATTGCACGTGTTGCACGTGACTTCGACGGATACTCAGTTTTTGCAGGTGTTGGCGAGCGAACACGTGAAGGCAACGACCTCTGGCTAGAAATGCAAGAAGCACAATTTACAAATGAACAAGGCGAAACAGTTTCTGTTCTTGATAAAGTTGCGCTGGTCTTTGGCCAAATGAACGAACCACCGGGTGCTCGTCTTCGAGTCGCTCTTTCTGCGCTTACGATGGCGGAAAATTTCCGCGATGAATCTGGTAAAGAAACACTTCTCTTTGTTGATAACGTGTTCCGCTTTACACAAGCGGGTTCTGAAGTGTCCGCACTTCTTGGCCGTATGCCATCCGCGGTGGGTTACCAACCAACGCTTTCAACAGAAATGGGCGAATTACAAGAACGCATTACTTCAACAAACAAAGGCGCAATTACATCCGTGCAAGCGATTTATGTTCCTGCCGATGACTTGACTGACCCAGCTCCTGCGACAACATTTGCTCACCTGGATGCATTTGTTGTGCTTGAACGTAAAATTGCTGAAAAAGGTATTTACCCAGCGATTGACCCGTTGTCATCATCATCTCGTATTCTTGACCCACAAGTCGTTGGCCAACGTCATTACGACGTTTCAAGACGCGTTCAAACTATTCTTCAACGGTACGCAGACTTGCAAGACATTATTGCGATTCTCGGTGTTGACGAATTGTCTGAAGACGACAAACTAACTGTTGCACGTGCACGTCGAATCGAACGATTCCTCAGCCAACCATTCCACGTTGCAGAGCAATTTACTGGGTTCCCAGGCGTAAACTCAACGCTTGAAGAAACAATCGATTCATTCGAACGGTTGTGCGACGGCGAGGGCGACGATCTCCCAGAATCAGCGTTCATGTACGTTGGCACACTTGAAGAAGCCTTTACCAAGGCTGAAGCCATGGCAGCCTCAGTAGCTTAAAGCAAAAACAACACAAAACACAGGGCCCGCAACATTTGTTGCGGGCCCTGTTTCGTTATACACTACGTAGCTCAAAACAAAGGAAACTCATGTTTATAAAAACTGCACTTTTAACAATCACTCTTTGCGCAACAGCCGTCGCAGCCGATCGAACTATTCCCGCAATCCCAGAAGAATTAACCGCTCGCGTTGAACGAGCGTTTGCAAATGCAGACGTAGAAATTGCGGCCATCATCGCGGTGCCTAATGACCAGCGAACCTTTGCGAACACAGTGGGCGCGATTGACGACATGATGGCACGTCTGGATGGCGATGCAAATCTGATGGCGTTTATGGCGTATGTGCATGAAGATGCCGGCATCCGCGGCGCAGCTCAAGGCGCCGAACAACTTTGGTCTGACTGGTCGATTGATTTTGCGACAAACGAAAGTTTGTACAGCGCGATTAAAACATACGCTGATACAAAGCCAAATCTTTCAGGCGAACAAGCGCGAATGCTTGAACACACAATGCGTGATTATCGACGAAGCGGTATGTCCCTTGCAAAAGAAGACCGCGAATCGTTGAAAGTAATTCAAAAAGAACTTGGCACGTTAACTATTGAATTTGACACAAATATTCGAGAAGATAAAACAGTTGTCCCAATTCCAATTGGAGGACTCGAAGGTGTGCCACAAGATGTCATCAATAGACTTGACGTTAAGGATGGTAACTACCAAGTAACGCTTGACTACCCAACGTTTGGCCCCGTGCTTGATTATTGCTCTGTTTCAGAAACGCGCAAAGCAGTTCGGTTTGCGTATTCAAAAAGAGCAGGCTTAGAAAATGTTTTGCTTCTTGAGCGAATTTTAAAGTTGCGTGATGAAGCATCAGACCTTCTTGGCTATGCAACAGCAGCAGATTATGAAACAGAAACAAAGATGTCAAAGGATGCTAAAACGGTTGCTGATTTTTACAAAAAACTTCGACCAGTTGTGCGTAAAAAGGCAGAAAAAGACTGGTCAGAACTTCTTGAGGCAAAACGAAAAGACACTGGCAACCCAATAGCGGAATTTTATCCGTATGATTTTAGTTATTACTATGAAAAAATAAAGAATGACAAGTACGCAGTCGATTCACAAAAAGTACAAGAGTATTTACCGCTGCAAAACGTAATGGACGGATTATTTGAGATAACACAACTTCTTTACGGTATTGAATACCGCGAAGTAACCGATATTGCGGAAGAGCGCGGCACGCCACTTTGGCACGAAGACGTTCGCTTGTTTGAAGTTTGGGATACGAAAACAGACAATCAACTAGGCGAGTTTTATATTGACCTGCACCCGCGCGATAATAAATATTCACACGCAGCCCAGTGGGGATTAGTGCAACATAAAGTTTGGGGAGATGGCACAGTGCAACTTCCAGTTGCAGCGCTTGTGTGTAACTTTACAAAGCCAACGGCTGATAAGCCCTCTCTTATGACGCATGACGAAGCAGAAACGTTTTTTCATGAGTTTGGTCACTGCCTGCATACGATTTTAAGCGAAGCAGTTATTGCGGGTTTTGCGGGGACAAGTGTTGAACGTGACTTTGTTGAAGCGCCTTCGCAAATGTTTGAAGAGTGGGTATGGACACCTGAAACATTAAAATTGTTTGCGCGTCATTACGAAACAGGCGAACCAATGCCAGATGAACTTATCGCAGGAATGATTGCAGCGAAGAATTTGCAAAGCGGCGTTAAAACAGAAGGGCAAATTTTCCTCGGCATGGTTGATCAGGCATACCATACAGATACAGACGGAATTGTTGACACGACACAAGTCGGCTACGACGTGCACGACGATGTTCGCATGTACCCGCACACGCCGGGCTCACATTTCCAAGGAAGCTTCGGTCATCTAACGGGCTACCAAGCTGGTTATTATGGATACATGTGGTCGCTTGTGTATGCGCAAGACATGTTTCAACGGTTTAAAGAACTTGGCATGCTTAACCCAAAAGCAGGCGCGTATTACCGGGATAAAATTTTATCCAAGGGCGGCACAGAAGATAGCATCAACCTTGTTCGTGATTATCTTGGTCGTGAACCATCAATGAATGCATTTTTGCAATCACTCGGTTTAGAAGTTGATACAACATCTACATTGCCGGGCGATGCAGTTGAGGGAAACCCAGAACAATCTGATAGTGGTTTGGAATGGTGGGTAATTAACGAGGGCGATGTTGGTGGCGACTCTCCAACTCCCACAAGCATGGTCAAAGTACATTACACCGGCTGGCTTGAAGATGGCACGAAATTCGATTCAAGCGTTGATCGCGGTCAGCCTTCTTCATTCCCATTAAATAGAGTTATTCGTGGTTGGACTGAAGGCGTAGCCAATATGAAGGTTGGCGAAAAATGCAAATTCAGAATTCCAGCAAAATTAGCGTACGGCTCGCAAGGAAGACCCAGTATTCCAGCGAATTCAATTCTTATTTTCGATGTCGAATTATTAGACATCATTGACTATGCAAAGGTACCCCCTATGGAACAATTACCAGGCGATTCAGTAACAGGCGACATTTCAACGAGCGGCACAGGACTTCAATGGTACGACATTGCCGAAGGCAGCGGCGAAACCCCTGCAGGCCCTTCAAGTACAGTCGAGGTGCATTACACTGGCTGGCTTACCGACGGCACAAAATTTGATTCGAGTGTTGATCGTGGTCAAACCATCGAATTCCCACTTAATGGCGTGATTGCTGGTTGGACTGAGGGCGTTGGCTCGATGAAAGTTGGCGGTAAGCGCAAACTTATCATTCCTGCGGAACTTGGTTACGGTGCAGCTGGCGCTGGCGGCGTTATTCCTGGCGGAGCAACTTTAATCTTCGACGTCGAACTGGTTTCCACCAAATAAATTACCCCTTGGGTAATTAAATGCGGGCAAAAACGTTCGTGACAAAAGGTAAAAATTAGCGACAAGACAAAGCAGAAACAAAGCAAACACCCGTTAATTGTCGGGTGTTTGCTCTTGGGGCTAGCCGCAATCCCAGATGCGATGGTTGTACCTGTTCTCAAGGATTTGACCGTTGATAGGTTTGGTGTTTCTGAGGGTGCAGCGCACTACTTCATGGCTATCAACTTGCTCGGCGCCCTGTTCGCTATTGGCATCTTGGCAGTATTAAAACGCCGCTTCTCATCCTCTGTTTTGTTTGTTTCCGCTGCTGTTGTTTCAGCGATATTAATGGCTTGTATGGCTGTTACGAACTCGTGGGGCGCGTTTTTAGCACTTAGATGCCTTGAAGGTGGTGCTGATTTACTCCTACTTTCCATCCCCTTCCGATTAATAGCAGGAGCTGGCAAACAGGAGCGTTACGCAGGCCGAATCGGCGGCGGTTTCACCGCAATGATGGTCGCGCTCGCCATCGGTGTTGGGGCGGGAAGCGCCATAGGTAAAGATTCAGCAGAATCTGTATTGTGGGCAGGCGCTTTGATAATGGGAGTTTTGTCGTTAGTTGCTTTGATAGTGCGTCGAACTGTTGATAAAACGCCCCCATCTCCACTTCCAGAGCCAAGCGCTTGTCCATTAATTCCTCGAGAATGGGTAGGTGCTGGTTTTTACGCGATTGACCGTGGACTTGCAGCGATTGTGTCGACATCGTTGCCGATATTGCTGGCTTCTGGGTTTAACGTTACCAAAACAACTCTTGGTGTTGCCCTTGTTGGTATGTTCTTGTCTTTGGCAGCGTTTTCCGCGCCTGCGGGTGTGCTTGCAGACCGCTTTGGTGGCGGCAAAATACGACTAATCGCGGCATTGATGTGTGGGTTTGCGCTCGCTGGGCTTGGTTTAATGGCATGGCTTCCACCCGAAGTTATTTTGGTCCCTTGTTTGTTAATGTACGGTGCAGGTGCTTCTGGCTTAATGCCATCTGCCTTTTCAATCGCCGTTCGTCAAGATGCATCGAATCTTGTTTTTAGTTCGCTTCAAGCCGCCGGGCAAGCAGGATATGCAGCCGGTGTTTTAGGCGGGGGCTTGTTGATCACTGTTATTGCCCTACCGCCAGACTTGATGCTCTCTCGCATGTTCCCCATAGCTGGGCTCCTCTATATTTTATGCAATTGCTTATTGTTATTTACCCTGCGCAACATGGCAAAACGGTAACCTTGCCACGGTGAAGAAATTACTTATTATTCTTGTAAGCGGGATGGTTATCATCCTTGCGGGGATAGCAGTTGCAGTTTGGCTGAGTTGGCAACCACAACAATGGTACGCCCCACCTGATTACTCGCGTCAAGAAATTAAAACACTTGCAGACCGCGCAGAATATCGATTAAATGAAGAGTTTCACAAGGTTCGACCAACGGATAACGTTTGGCGTCTTCGAATCACAGACGAGGCAATGAATGCTTGGCTGTCTGGCAGACTTGAGGGTTGGCTTACACACGATCAAGACGTAGAACTTCCCAAAGAAATCCATAATCCGCAAGTGCACGTTACTCCGAGCGGTGTTTGGGTTGCCGCAATGGTTGAGATAGACGGCGATTCATCACGGCCTGTCGCGTTGCAGTTGTGGATAGATGTCACTGATGGCGTTGCAACTGTTTTGCCAGTCGCAATACGACTTGGCAAAATACCAATCCCCATGGCTGTTTTTAAGCAATTTATTCAAGATGCGCAAGCTAAGGCGGGAGAAATTGCATCGATTGTCCCCCTTATGGATGATAGAGAAGTGCAAATTCAGTCAATTACGTTTGAAGAGGGCGCTCTGGTGCTGACTTGCCAAACGCATCTCCCACAGTAAAAACCAACTCTCTACAATACCCAAACAATGCCCACAATTACGATAGATGGAAAACTTTTGGAATTTGAACTTGGTCAATCGATTATCGATGTTGCGCACAGCAACGAGATTGAAATTCCGCATTACTGTTACCACCCATCGTTAAGTGTTGTTGCGAATTGTCGTATTTGTCTTGCAGAGGTTTGGGCACCGAACCCACGAAACGGCAACAAGCTTGAGGCTATGCCAAAATTATTGCCAACGTGCCAAACCCAAGCGGGTGATGGTCAAGTTGTGTATACGACTTCACCAAAGGCAACAGCAAATCAAAAGTCAGTCATGGAGATGTTGTTGAATCACCACCCAATTGATTGTCCAACTTGCGACCAATCAGGCGAATGCGATCTTCAAGATTATGCATACGAGTACGGTCGCGGCCAAAGACGTTGCGATACAGATAAAATAACACAAAGTAAAAAAGACATTGGTGACAACATAATGTTGTACGGTGACCGTTGCATTATGTGCACACTATGCGTTCGGTTTACGGATGAAATTTCGGGTACATCAGAATTGATGATTGATGGCCGCGGAGCAAATGAATGCATTGATGTGTTTCCTGGAATTGGAATTAACAACGAACTAAGCGGCAATGTCATTGACATTTGTCCTGTTGGCGCCATGCTTGATAAAGACTTTATGTTCAAACAACGAGTCTGGTTATTGAAAACCGTGCCATCGATTGATCCACTTACAAGCAGCGGCGATAATATTATTATTGAGCATAATAATAATCAGGTGTATCGTGTAAAACCGCGCACCAACTTGGAAGTGAATGATTATTGGATTACCGATGAGGTTCGGTACGGTTGGAAGTTTGTGCACGATGAATCGCGGATAACTGAAATGGACGAGGATGCAGAAATAATTGCTGCAGACAAATTGCAACAAGCAAAAAAAATTGCGCTACTTGTAAGCCCAATGCTTAGTTGCGAAGACGCTTGGCTTCTTGGTCAACTTGTTC
>CAWLAZ010000003.1:0-24623 GCA_963854955.1 Phycisphaerae bacterium
CAAGTGCAGAAATCGGCGATTGCCCCTGCAATACCGTTGGACCAATTTCACCACGGGCCGACATGAGTGCCGAGGATTCCCATGATCCTAAAAGTGCAACAATTGCCATCGCCACGAGTACTACGCCTGTTTTAATCCATGATTCCATTATTTACCATGATACAGCACGACCCAACCTCTCGGGTGGGCCTGACCGCTGGGTCTGACCCCAGTGTGACCACAGTGTCCAGTGTTTCACAACAGTGTTCACTGGTAAGATGCGCAAATGGAACAAGAAACCCTTCTATTAAACAGTGGCCCACTCGCTGGACCACAGGTCATTCAAGTCGCACGCGGAAAATTGCGCGTTGAAATCAGTGAGCACTCGGTCAAATTAATGGCAAACGCACGCGAGATTGTCGAGGAAGCCCTGCACGCAAACTCCCCTACCTACGGAATCAATACGGGGTTTGGCGCACTCTCTACAACGAGTATCTCACACGATAAACTAAGTCATTTGCAAATGAACATTATTCGTTCGCACGCAGCAGGCGTTGGGGAGCCACTGGAGAGCGAAGTTGTACGAGGAATGATGCTTCTACTAACGGCAAGTTTATCACGCGGGCACAGCGGTACAAGACCAATCGTAGCGCAAACCATTGCCGAAATGCTTAACGCAAACGTCACGCCAATAATTCCATCAAGAGGATCGGTCGGGGCATCGGGCGATCTCGCCCCACTCGCACACCTTGCCCTTGTTCTTTGCGGTGAAGGCAAAGCAAAACTTGACGAAAAAGAAATGCCTGGTAAAGCAGCAATGGCTGCAGCCGGCATCACACCAATCGTCCCTGTTGAAAAAGAAGGTCTTGCGCTTCTCAACGGCACACACCTTATGGCATCTATCGCAACAATAGCACTTGGCGACATAGCCGTCATATGCGAAGCGGCAGTAATCGCAACCGCCATGTCAATCGACGCCGCAAAAGCGACCAGCGAATTTCTCGATGACCGAATTCATGCCGTCCGTGGGCAAAGTGGGCAACGCACAGTGGCGGCAAGCATTCGAGAACACCTTCGTGGTTCAACCATTCTCACGTCGCACGGCGAAGATGATCCTCGCGTGCAAGACCCATACAGTTTTCGATGTTCGCCGCAAGTGCTTGGTGCTGCAATTGAATCGATTGCACGAATCACCGGAACGATTTCTGCAGAACTTGGCGCAGTTACTGACAACCCTTTGGTGTTTGCCGAAGATAAAGAAATTCTTTCGGGAGGGAACTTCCACGGAATGCCGCTCGCCATTGCCCTTGATGAATTGCGAATTGCGCTGTGTCATATAGCCGGTATTGCCGACCGACGTCTCGAGTGGATTCTTTCCGCTCGTGACATTCATAACACGCTTCCTCATTTTATGGCGTGCGACCCGGGGTGCGAAAGTGGACTAATGATTGTGCAATACACGACAGCCGCGTGTTGCGCAGAACTGCGAACACTTTCGATGCCCGCGAGCGTTTCGAACATTTCAACCTCTGCTGGCATTGAAGATTACAACTCGATGGGCGCAACAGCTGGACTTCTTTTGCGTCAATCCGTCAACTTATGCCGCAGCGTTATTGCCTCTGAACTTCTTGTTGGATGCGATGCGCTCGACCATCACCGTCCGCTTAAAAGCGGCGATGCAGTTGAACACATGCATGCAAAAGTGCGTGAAGTTGTGCCAGAAAGAAACTGCGACCGTTCACCATCGGAAGACATTTATGCCATTGAACAATTGCTTAGGTAGGAAAAACTTATTCGCAAGATCCCCAAGTGCTTATAAGTACAATAATATCGGTAGTGCCAACAACTCCGTTGCCATCTAAATCACAGATGATTGACTCTGTTGAACCCCATTCTGTGATAAGCGCAACAATGTCGCTCACGTTAACAGAACCGTCGCCAGTAATGTCACCGAAGCAATCGCATTCATCTGGAATCCCGTTGTTGTTTTCATCAAGACTAAAGCCATCTTCAATGTCTTGGTAGTCTGGAATACAATTCCGATTACAGTCATAGGCAAATGTACTATCTTCAACCACACGAATAATTTGATCTACTTCTTGTGCATAAGCCGTATTAGTAATGCCACTTGGCCATCGAACCGTTACTTCTTTCAATTCTTCTACGTTTCCTAATCCAAAATGAGCACGAAGCATATGGCCAGAGTTGTACCCTGAACCACTTTGAATTTCACGAACTTGTGATTTTAGATTTCCTGCACTATTAAGATAACTTATTGTTACGCGCGCGCCAATGGCTAGGCGGTTTGAATACACACCACACAGTTCAACTTCAAACCAGTGATTACCATTTTGATTTGCATTTAGTAAGAGGCGATTCATGCCTATTCCTGGTATCTCCGTACTCCCGCCGACTATGAAAATATCTATCCATCCATCGTTATCAAAATCTGCCCAAGAGGCAGAAGATCCATTTTCATCACCGCCGGCAACAAGCGATCCCGCCCCCACCTCAGTAAATGTATTGTTACCATTGTTTCTAAACAAATGATTCGGCGGTAACGCATTACCAAAATTGACAATATAAATATCAAGAAACCCATCGTTATCGAAATCGGCCATTGAAACACCGCGCGTTCTAAACGATGCGAACATGCCAGCCCATGAAGTGATATCTGTAAAAGTCCCGTCACCATTATTCATAAACAGCCGGTTATGACCGCCGCCTGTATCTGAACCTTTTTGATTTCCAATAAACAGATCAAAGTCGCCATCGTTATCAATGTCGCCCCATGCTTGCCCACGACCGTGCCCTATATCTCCAACACCTGCAAAATCTGCAACGTCAATCCATGTGCCATCACCCATGTTTTTAAATAGTTGATTTGTCCTTTGGCTTACATCGCTATGATCTTCGGCGCCGTTCGTAATGTACACATCAGGCAATCCATCGTTGTTGTAATCGCACCAACCAATAGAACGGCTTTCTTTCCATTCATCAGAAAACAACGTAGTATCTAAAGTAAAATCCAAACTACCTGAGTTTATTAACATGCGATTTCTCTTGTTATCGCCATTCGAATTGGCCACAAGAAAATCAATATAGCCATCGTTATCAATGTCTTGCCAAGCTACCCCGCGTGGCAAAATCCCAGCCATGTTAATGGGTGTGCCGTTTGTAATATCGTTAAAATTTCCGAGGGAATCATGATGAAGTAGCACACTTGTTTCAGTGCCCCCGTTTGAACTTTGTGAAACATACAAATCAGGCAATCCATCATTGTCGATGTCGGCCCATGTTGGATGATGCGAAAGACCATTGTACGCTTCCAATTCAACCGTTGTAGCGTCGACGAATTGCCCATCACCAATATTTTTTAATAACTGGTTTGGCGCTCCATGGTATTCACCAGCAGGATCAAATGCGCCAAAATGCGCAACATACAAATCGAGCAATCCATCATTATCGTAATCACACCAAGCAGATCCTCGATGGTTTTCATACCCTTCACCAGCAGTCAATGGGGTCGTCACTTCCTCCCAAATTGAAGTACTCATGCTTCTGGGTTCACCCCTGCCACTCGCCTCAACAAGCGAAAACGCTCCAAATGTACAAACACCGAGCGCAATGACACCTATTTTTAATTTGTAATCCATGTTTGTATATCTTCGCAAAACAATTCTTCCTTTAATCTTCATTACGCAAAAAAGTCTTTTAATCCACAACCAAGACGTTTAGTGTAAAAAACTAATCGGTGCAACCACCCCACGTTCCGATAACTGCCAATAGGTCTACTACGTCCACTATACCATCAATGTTCAAATCTGCCTCTCCGCACGATAATCCCCAATTATCAAGCACAATTAAAAAATCTGAAACATTAACGAAACCATCGTTCGTCAAGTCGGCGAAGCAAGAATCAATGCATGAGACCGAAGGTCCATCAATGAAAATTGATCCTGTTCCAAATGAATCTGAAAATGTTCCCCCTATTCGAATGAAGTAATCCGACTCTGCGAGTAAATCCTCAATAATGATGATTGAATAACCATCACAATTTTGCGTGTCCCCATTGCAGGCAATTTGCGCAAGCCCACAACAACTGCCGCTATACACCACAATATCTGCATCAAATCCAATTAAGTCGCAAGTATCAATACGCAATTCGCCATTTTCACATGCATAGTAATTTAACCAGATATCTTTCGACATCTCGCCAAGTCCAGATCCGCCGCATTGATTTGAATCGTAGGCATCCGATGAATTGGTTGCCAATAACGTTGTTATCTCAGTGTACCCATTAAACACTTGTTGCGCCAAGTTGCACTCATCTGGAAACGGAATATGAATTTGATACGACACCAAAGACTCATTCGAAAGCAAGCAATCATTCACTTGATAGTGCAACGTTTCAAGTCCTTCAAAACCGTACTTCGGCGTGTATTTCAAATAATTATTTGGCAAATAATAAGGAACTGTTGTGATTTGTTGTCCAGAGGCATCTTCTACTTCACCCGTTTCAGGAATAGAAGTAACAATATAGCTCAACGAATTTCCAGCAATCGATTCACCGAGCAATTCCACTTCAATCGATGCATATGAATTTGACTGTACGTTTATATCACTTGCAACTGGAGGACATAGAAAACGCGTACGCGGCCCAACACCATCGCAAACATTGCACTCTCTCTGTAAAAGGATATTTGTCCCTGGATGCGTTAAATTAGCACAAGCCGTCACGATATCAACGAGGCCATCGCTATTCAAGTCTGCAATTTTAACTTCTGCTGGCCCGCCAGTAATTGTAAGCATTTGTATAGCTTTAATATTTGCGCTGCCATCACTGTACAAAATGAATTGCGATTCCGACCCAACATGCGTCACAAGGAAATCCGCATTTCCATCTTCGTTAAAATCGTGGACGACCATCGAATGCGGGGCGTCGTTTACTTTTATCGTTTCGTATAATGTAAACACAGCGTTACCATCATTTTTCAGAATCCAAAAATGCCCATGAAGTTTGTCGAGCGCAGCAATATCAACATCCCCGTCGTTATCGTAGTCTCCAAGTTTGATATACCGTGGTGCTCCTGGGGACATAGAAATACTCGTGCGATCTTCCCATTCTCTGTTCCCACTTGACAGCACAACCGAAATGGTTTGTGAATAAATATCTGCAACAACAATGTCAAGTAAACCATCGCCGTTTAGATCGGCAGATGCTGCTCCTCTTGGTTGTTTGCCAACATGAGCGAGTTGGCCTCGAGTAAATGTCCCGTCATTGTTTCCATAAAAAGGCTGCATGATTGAAGGGCTGTTTTGCGGGTTTTTTGCTTTACCATCCCAGTGCAAGACGATGATGTCCTCATGCCCATCAACATCCAAGTCGTCTATCCATACAAACGTTGGAGTGAACGTTTCAAATTGGTGCGCAATGTTAAAGTTACCTAGCCCATCGTTCTCTAAGAGAGACGTTGTATGCCCATTATGATCTGGTGTACAGAGATCGATGTCTCCATCGTTGTCAAAATCTAATGCCACAACATAGCGTGGGTTTTCCCCAGTTGCAAAATCAATTGGGCTTACAAAGGCACCTTTACCATCGTTATATAAAACTGTTATTGAATCGCTGCTGCGGTTTGCTAGTGCAACATCTAAGTCACCGTCGTTGTCAAAATCTCCCGTACAAACACCGGTCGAGTTACCACCCGATTCATATTGAACTTCCACATCAAAACGCACGTCACTAAAAGCAATATTGACCACTGCAATTGTAAAAAACAAATGTACTAGAGACATTTTCACATAGAAAAGATACAACAACAGCGTAAAATGTCAAGTTTTTGTACTTGAATTACTTATTTACGCACAGGAACCCTCATCTGAGCAGCATTCTGAGAGTCCGGTAAAGACAGCAATGGTTGCGCCACCTGGATCAGTAAAAACCGCATACCGACCGATGTCGGGCATGTCAGCGGGCTCAGCGCAAACGGTTGCACCGAGTTCAACCGCTTTTGCCGTTGTTTCATCAACGCTTGCAACACTTACATATCCAAGCCAAGCAGGTTGCCCCTCCCAATGCATTTTCATCATCCCGCCTGCCCAAGCTTCGCCTTGCATAAATACTGTGTAAGGTTCTTCGCTTGTAGTACTCGCTTCGGCTGTCCAATCAAACAATCCTGTGTAAAAGTCACTCGCTTTATTCATGTCGGTGGTAAACAATTCATTCCAACAGAATGAACCATGCCCATTAGGATTCTTACCATCTCCACCTTTAAACACACTAATGACTGCACCCGTTGGATCAGCAAGCACGGCGAACCGGCCTTCATCGTCTGCTTCCATAGGACCGCACCAAAGAGTCCCGCCAAGTTCCACTGCTTTGACAGCCATCGCATCAACGTCATCGCTTGCAATGTAACAACCCCAATGTGGCGGCGTGTCTTCTGGCCATTCTTCATCCATCTTTATCATCCCGCCAACTGGAACATCGCCCACTTTGAACATGGTGTACGGCATGGGTCCATGATCGTACGTATCAACTGTCCAGCCAAATAAAGTGGTATAAAATGCTTTTGCTTTTTCTGTATCTCGAACAGCAAGTTCGTTCCAACAAAAAGTACCCGAAGTAATTGGTTCCATAGTCATTTCAGTTTGTTCTGTCATTGTGTGATTCTCCTATTTCTAACTGTTTATATACATTCTACACCGTGCAAAGATGTGCCATCGCGGATACCATCGGCAAAATGACGACACCTGTATCTACTGATCAAAAACGAACAGTAAGAGCTCCCATAAGAGCCCCCAGGGGCCCTGAACTCTCTTGTAAAACATGGCAAGCAGAAGCAGCGATGCGAATGCTTATGAACAACCTCGACCCTGAAGTTGCAGAACGCCCTGAAGACCTTGTCATCTACGGAGGTCGTGGCAAAGCCGCACGTAATTGGAAATCGTACGATGCCATTATTGCTTCTCTTAAATCAATCGAACCAGACGAAACCTTGCTTGTGCAATCGGGCAAACCCGTTGGTATTGCAACGACGACGGTCGATGCACCACGCGTTATTATCGCAAACAGCAACCTTGTTCCAAAATGGGCAACACAAGAAATTTTCGACGACCTAGAAGCGCGCGACTTAATGATGTATGGACAGATGACCGCAGGATCATGGATTTACATTGGCACCCAAGGAATTTTGCAAGGCACATACGAAACGTTTGCTGAATGCGCACGCCAACACTTTGGAGGTTCCCTTGCAGGAACGCTCACCGTCACTGGCGGTTGCGGCGGGATGGGCGGCGCGCAACCACTTGCAATTGTTATGACTGATGGCACGTGCCTTATTGCTGATGTGTGCATCGAACATTTAGAAAAGAGAGTAACCGACCGATACCTCGATGAAATCATCGAAGACATAGACAAAGCAATCGCCCGTGCTCTTGAAGCGAAAGAAAATAAAGAGCCCGTTTCCATTGGCTACCATGGAAACATTGTTGATTTGCTTGCACGACTTAAAGAACGAAACATTATTCCTGATATTTTGACGGATCAAACTTCTGCACACGATCCTCTTGTCGGGTACTACCCAACAGGTATTTCACGAAAAGAAGCCGATGCGCTTCGAGAACAAGATGCAAAATCGTATGTCGAACGATCGATGGCGACTATGTCTGAACATGTCAAGCTTATGCTGTGGTTCATGCACGAAGGTGCGAAAACGTTCGACTACGGCAACAATATTCGCCAACGCGCATTTGACAATGGCGTTAAAGATGCATTCGACTTTAAGGGTTTTGTTCCAGAATATATTCGTCCACAATTTTGCAGAGGACGCGGGCCGTTTCGTTGGTGCGCATTATCTGGCGACCCAGAAGATATACGAAAAACTGACGAAGTCATTCTGAAACTGTTTCCTGAAGATGAAGGACTAAAACGATGGATTACAATGGCGCAAGATCGCGTTGCATTTCAAGGACTTCCCTGTAGAATTTGTTGGCTCGGTCTCGGCGAACGCGACAAGGCAGGGCTTGCATTTAACGAACTTGTACGTACCGGTGAAGTTTCTGCGCCAATTGTCATTGGCAGAGACCATCTTGATTGCGGAAGCGTCGCAAGCCCAAACCGTGAAACCGAAGGAATGCTTGATGGCAGCGATGCAATCAGCGACTGGCCACTTATCAACTTTGCTCTTAACATTGCAAGCGGTGCAAGTTGGGTTAGCTTTCATCACGGAGGCGGCGTTGGTATTGGGTATTCGCAACACGCAGGGCAAGTCATCGTTGCAGACGGCACGCCCGAAGCTGCGGCACGATTAAAACGCGTCCTGACAAATGACCCAATGATGGGCATTTTCCGGCATGTCGATGCTGGGTACGACGAAGCCGTCCAATGCGCTGTAGAGCACCAAGTTAAAATACCGATGATAGAGAACAATTCATGAATAGTTTTATCATTGTTAATGCACGTATTCTTACGCTTGCAGGCGAGAATGAACCGCGTCGAAACGAAGCATTAGGTGACCTTGGCGTTATCGAAAATGGTTTTATTGCTGTGCAAAACGGCATCATCGAACATATTGCGCAAGGGATGCCCGATGAAGATTTCATCAATGACCACCCAGACGTTCCTGTTGTCGATGCAAATGGCCGTGTCGTGATGCCGTCCTTTGTCGATTGCCACACACATACTTGTTGGGACGGAAGTCGTCTTAAAGAATTTGAAATGGGATTAAGCGGTGTACCCTACCTTGACATCCTCGCGCAAGGTGGTGGCATTATGTCAACCGTGCGCGCAACACGTGAGGCCAGCCAAGAAGATTTATGTTTTAACGTGCTTGGCCGACTTGGCTTGATGGCGTCTCAGGGAACAACTACAGTTGAAATCAAAAGCGGGTATGGATTAACAACTGAGAGCGAGTTAAAAATGCTCCGTTCTATTCATGACGCTTCGCAAGATGTCCCGCAACTTATTGTTGGTACGTTCCTTGGCGCCCATGCAATTGATCCAGACCAAGAAAATTTTGTAGACATCGTGATTCATGAAACACTCCCTGCAGTCGTTCAGGAGTTCCCTGGAATCGCATGCGATGCATACTGCGAAAATCGTGCATGGTCTGTTGATGAAACAACACGATTATTCGAAAAAGCAATCGAACTCGACTGTCCAATCCGCGCACATGTTGATCAGTTCAACGCACTTGGCATGCTTACGCATGCTGTTGAACTTGGCGCAAAAAGTGTTGACCATCTTGAACATTCTACCGATGAAGAATTGCAACTTCTTGCAAAAAGTGACACCATAGCCGTGCTCCTTCCAGCAAGCGGGTTCTGTTTAAACGATGCGTACGCGCGAGGTCGGTACATCGCTGACATTGGATGCTCAATTGCCATTGCAACGAATTACAATCCTGGATCTGCGCCAAGTCCATCGATGCCATTTACCATTTCACTTGCTTGCAGAAGACTCGGGTTGACACCTGCTGAAGCCATCGTTGCTTCAACGTTTAACGCTGCTTGTGTGTTGAACTTACAAGATAGAGTTGGCAGCCTTGAAGTTGGGAAGCAAGCAGACATGCAACTCCTCGATTGTGAAGATGAACGAGACCTTGCATGGCACGTTTCTTCGGGCGGACCACTTCTTGTTGCCATCAAAGGCGAAATCGTACATTTGTTAACTGACGGTGATATGGATTTAGAGGACGAAGGATGAAGACCACACCAATAATTAAAGGCAAAGACGCAGAATCCGCACGAGTTTCTGCGCAATTTGTTGTTGAAATCCATAAGGCATTAACTGATTTTTTATGCGCAGGATTAACACTTCCAGAAATCGATTCCTTCGTAGGCGAAAAACTTCGTACGTTAAAATGTAAAAGCGCGTTTTATAAATATAAAATTCCGGGGCAACCACCGTTTCCGAGTCAATCGTGTTTGTCTGTTAATGATTGTGTTGTTCACGGCACACACATTATGGAGCAAGCGCCGCTTGCCCCAGGCGACCTGGTCTCTATTGATATTGGTGTGTCCCATCAGGGATGGATTGGTGATGCCGCATGGACATGGGCAATCGAAGAAACTTCTGATGAAAACATGCGGCTTATGCAAGCTGGGCGTGAATCACTCGCTGCAGGCGTTGCCGCCATGCAACCAAATCGACCGCTCATGGATTTTGCAAAAGAAGTACAGCGCGTTGCCGAAAAAGAATTTGGTTTTCACTTAATTCGCGGTCTCGGCGGACATGGGTACGGAAGAACATTACACGCGCCACCTTTCATTTCAAATGTCGTGCCGTCGCACCCTTCCGAATGGCCCGATGCATGGAAAACATTTAACGAAGGCATGCTGATCGCCGTCGAACCGATGCTTGCTGTTGGTACTGGACAAATTAAAAACGCTCGAGGCTCATGGCCCATTTACCCTGCTGACCATTCGATGAGCGTACACTATGAAGCTGATATTTTAATCGGAGCAGATGGACCGATTGATTTGACTGAAGGTTTACATGACCTTCCCTACCTAGTTGGAAACTAATTCTATGATGTATTGCATTGCAACCTTTGTTGCGCTCGCACCGCTTGCGCATTCTGCTCCCTACCCAGAAACACCAAGGGGAAACGTCGTCGATACACTGCACGGCGTTGAAGTTGCTGACCCTTACCGATGGCTTGAAAAAGATGTACGAGAAAGCAACGAAGTACGTGCATGGGTGACTGGAGAAAACGATGTTACTCGAGCGTACCTCGATGCTATTGAGGCGTTACCATCTATCAAAGAAAAGTTGACAAAGGCATGGAATTATGAAAAACAAGGCCTGCCATTCCACCGTGGTGCGCGTTGGTTCCAATCAAGAAACACGGGGTTGCAAAACCATAGTGTGATTTACACAGGCGACAGCGCATCCTCTATTACGGAAGTTCTGCTTGACCCAAATACATTTTCAAAAGACGGCACGCAAGCACTCTCCATGTACAGCCCAAGCCCAAACGGAAAACATTTGGTCTGGGGCATTGCTGACGCTGGCTCTGATTGGTCTACGTGGCACACTAAAAGTTTACTCACGGGCGAAACACGTACTGAAATAATGCGTGAAATCAAAAACGACTCGCCATCGTGGCTACCAGACGATACCGGCTATTATTATTCAAGGTACCCACACGCCAACAGTGAAGACCATATTTCAACTGCAGATGGTTCAGAGCTTTGGCTCCACCTCATTGGCACGGATCAATCGCAAGACACATTAATTTGGAAAGACACAAAACACCCAAATCGTTTTTATAATGCAAGTGTAACCAAAGACGGGAACTGGCTCATCATCAGCGTGAATGAAGGAACTTCCTCGAACAACGCAATACTTGTAAAAGGGCCAACAGAAGAAAAACTGCATTGGTTGATCGAAGATTTTGAAGCAGAAGTTTCACTTATAGGCGGCGTCGGCGATAAACTTTGGTTTAAGACTGACCGAGATGCACCCAATGGAAAACTTATCGCCGTTGATTTTTCTTCCAATACGCAAAAATGGTCTGTAGTTATTCCAGAGCAAAAAAACATACTCCGTTCCGCAGATATTGTTGGCGGAAAAATAACGTGCACATGGCTTGAAGATGCTTCTTCGAAGGCAACCGTGCATACCCTTTTAGGGACAAAGGTATTTGAAGTCGAGATGCCTGGCATCGGCACTGCCTCTGGTTTTGCTGGTACAAATAAGGATACCCTTGTATATTGGTCGTTCGCAAGTTACAACCAGCCACCATCTATTTACTCGCTTAATTTGGACGATGAAGCAACCGCACTTTTCTGGGAAACTAACGTACCGATTGATTTGTCTTCAATCGTTGTAAAACGTGTATTCGTTACGAGTACAGACGGCGCTCAAATCCCTCTCTTTATAGTTGCTGGCAAAGACACGAAACTTGACGGCACTAACCCTGTTCTTCAATACGGCTACGGCGGTTTTGATATTGCTATTTTGCCTCATTTTTCTGCTTCAAGAGCAACATGGATTGAAATGGGAGGCGTGTATGCCGTTGCGTGTATACGTGGCGGAAGTGAATACGGCAGAGCTTGGCACGAGGGTGGTATGCTGCAAAACAAACAACAATGCTTTGATGATTTTATCGCGTGTAGCGAATGGTTAATTTCGAACGACTGGACACAGCCGTCTAAACTTGCCATCCAAGGTGGAAGCAACGGCGGCCTTCTTGTTGGCGCATGTATGACGCAGAGGCCAGAGTTATACGGTGCTTGCTTGCCTGCTGTTGGCGTGTTAGACATGCTTCGTTTTCCACTTTTTACTGTTGGCTGGGCATGGACAAGTGACTACGGCGATCCTAAAGAAGAAAGCATGTTCAACTATTTACTGAATTACTCTCCGTATCACAATGTCAAAACAGGTACGTGTTACCCCGCGACTATGGTCACAACTGGAGACACCGATGATCGTGTTGTGCCTGCGCATAGTTTCAAGTTCGCCGCGGCATTGCAATATGCACAAGATTGTGACAATCCAGTGCTCATTCGGATCGAAACTCGCGCCGGTCATGGTGCTGGGAAGCCGACACATCTTCGCATTGACGAAGCCGCTGACGTTTATGCGTTCCTCTGGCAATCCCTCGACATGAAATAACCCGATCACTTTTCCTTTTACAAAGTAACAGTAATATATATTCACTTTTTTCAAAGTGACAGTAACTTATGAATTGAATGGCGGTAATTGGCATAGTAATAACGATTTTCACCATACGTTGGGCACTCGATTTGAACTGATACAATACGCAAATGCGAATAAAACTATCAAATCCGCGAGGGTTCTGTGCTGGCGTTCGCATGGCAGTCGATATCGTCGACCAACTGCTCGACTCAATTGGCGAAGATGAAAAGCTCTATGTGTATCATGAAATTGTGCATAATTGGCATGTAGTGAAACGGCTTCGAGAACGCGGCGCATGCTTTGTTGAAACTATAGAAGCAATCCCAAACAATAGTATCGTTGTATTCAGTGCACACGGCGTCAGCCCTCAGGTGAAACAACAAGCAGCAGATAAACATTTGACTTGTATCGATGCGACGTGTCCGCTTGTAACTAAAGTACATGCTGAAGCCATCCGGTACGCCAAGCGTGGTTGGCAAATCCTCTTAATCGGTCATAAAAATCATCAAGAAGTTGTTGGCACCCAAGGCGAAGCGCCAAATGAAATTCAGATTGTTGAAACAATTCATGACATTCCAAAATTACACATCGATGACCCATCCATGCTTGTATACCTAACACAAACAACGTTGAGCACTGATGATGCAGAAATCATCATCTCTGCACTTCGTGATGCTTTCCCTGAAATTAATGCTCCTCCTACCGACGATATTTGTTACGCAACAACAAAAAGGCAAAACGCTGTTCGCGAAGATGCCGCCGATGCTGACCTAGTACTTGTCGTTGGTTCAAAAAATAGCTCTAACTCAGTTCGCCTGACTGAAATATCTGAAAGCGTCGGTACGACCGCATACCTTCTCGACGATGTCTCCGAGATAAACCCAGAATGGTTTTCAGGCATTAACAGTGTGCTCATCACGGCAGGTGCAAGTGCCCCTGAGCACCTCGTGCTCGAACTTATTCAGCACCTTACTGATAACTACGACGGTACACTCGAAGGCGAAACCGAATTTGATGAAGGCATGACATTTTCTATGCCGCCTTCACTAAACACTTTTTTACAGAATAAAACTTTAACGATCGAAGGAAAACCGGTTTGACTGACCAAAGAGAACACGCCCTAGAACTATTTCCAAGGGACATTGAAGCCATCGTTGCTGACATTGGTTTGCCCTCTTTTGCCGGCAAGCAGGTGCTCGACTGGATTTATATAAAACAGATAACTTCCGTCGATGAAATGACAAACATCGCAAAAGCTAAACGAGAGTTGTTAAGTGAACGGATATATTTACGCCGTTCGAAGTGTATCAAAACACAAAAAGCATCCGACGGTACTATCAAAAAACTTCTTGCTTGGGATGATGGTTCAAAACAAACAGAAGCCGTGATGATCCCAGCAAAAGGCAGACGAACCGCATGCGTTTCAAGTCAAGTAGGTTGCCCTGTCAAATGTACGTTCTGTGCTTCGGGCATTGGCGGACTTGAAGGCAGCCTTGACGTTGGACAAATCGTCGAACAAGTTATGGCACTTGGCGGAAATGATATTTCGAATATTGTCTTTATGGGAATGGGCGAACCGCTTTCCAACTACAGCGCAGTAACTCGAGCCATACGTATTCTCAATGCACCTTGGGGACTCGGCATTGGCGCAAGAAAAATAACCGTTTCTACGGTGGGTTTACCAGTAGCCATAGAAAAACTTGCTACATTTGATGTTCCCGTCACGCTTGCATTAAGTTTGCACGCGCCAAACGATGAGTTACGAAAACAACTTATACCGTGGGCACGCTTCTCGACGATTGAAGACATTCTCAAAGCATGCAGTAATTATTTTGAAGCAACAGGTCGAGAAATCACACTCGAATACCTGTTACTAGGTGGGGTCAATGACCGTACTGCCGATGCAAAAGAACTGGTGTGCCTGTGCAAAACATTACGTTGCAATGTAAATTTGATTCGATACAACGAAGTAGCAGAACTAGAATACAAGCGACCAAAGACCGCGCAAGTTCGAAGATTTCAAGAAACACTCACTAAAGCAGGTGTGAACACACACATCCGCGCAAGCCGAGGCAGAGACATTTCTGCAGCTTGTGGCCAACTCAAACGAGAATACACACAAATTACTGCTGAATAATTTTTTCGATTTCTACAAGAGGAGTCGAGTGCAACTTGCTTTCGAGCGCCAGTTGATTTAATAATGCAAACACATCTACCCAATGATCGTAGCGCTCTGGCGATACAATCGCACAATTTACTGCATCTGTAATCGTTTCACGAACAGCCCTATCCCTGCGATGACCGCGCCAACGCCTTGGTACAAATCGACCAATACTCGACACCAACACAGAAGACCAATCGCTCGTTCGTAAATCCATCTGCAATGACCACTTCCACAAACGCAATCGAATCCTTGACAAAAATCTACGTTTTAACATATCACCCCGAGAATGACGAACATTTAACTGCTTACGAATCCTCCTAAGTATTTCTGGGCTCCTTGCAAGACGCGCTAGATAGATTGGATCACGAATTAACATAGATTCAGCAAGCGGTAAAATAACCAGCCGTGTAAGCAATCGTCCATTTTCAGCGGAGTCAATTACATAGACTTGGCACAATGCTTTGATAAACTTCGTTGCTACTTCTTCACCACCCCATAGCATACAACGACGAATTCCATTCATTACATCTGTCAATGACTGACGTCCATCCACACTTTCAAACAGCCCAGGCAAAGACTGATGGCATTGCCTAAGCAAACGCTTTATAACTTTTGCATGTGCAATAGAACGACCGCCCTGTTTTTGCAAATCTCGTACGCAACGTTTTTCAAGTTTCGCAAGATCGACTTGTGTTTCTTCTGCAATTGGTTTCCATGCATCATCCGAATCTATTGCTACGCGACGACCAAATTCGAATGCTTCAATGCTGCGCGCAATACCTTTTTTCTCTATATCTTGCACAGCATGTTGCATAGCATCAACCGTTGCTGGAATAAACCCAAGTTGAAATGCCATACCAAGTTGTACGACATCACCTAACCGCTCATTATGAAAACGAACCCTAGCTATTGATGCAAATCTTCGGAGTATCAATTTTTCCGAAATACAACATTCTGAAAGGAATTGATGGGTAAAAGGAACGGCTTCATCATTTTTATCTTTTAGTTCAACTTGATGTTCAAGCAATTCCGTATTGACAACTGCATAGGTTCTTGAATTTGAACCAATGCGCAAATTCCCCTCTGGATCAATTGCACGAATAACTTCTTCGCGGTCCCATCCAAGGAGCAAATCCGCTTCACCCCATGGGATAGACCCAACGAGTGGACGATAGGATGTTGCCGTTTGCTTTCGAGTGAACAGTATCTGAGACCATGCCCTTCGACCTGGTCCAACAAAACGGTTGTTGCATTGCACTCGAATGTCGTACCCCATTTTAATTCCAGCCTGTATCAAAATATCTCCAACAACACCGGGTTGTTTCCCGCGTGACCCCGCAATATGCACGCGCCATGAAGGAGCGGAACCATGCACTATTTTTGGAGGCGCAAGTCTAACTGTTCTTTTTGTTACCACTCGAACTGGTGGTTTACTTCTTGTTACTTCAACGCGCTCTAAAATGGGACGGAGTGATATTCTCCAACGACGGTATTCTTTCTTTAACCATCTCGTTGAGATTGAAGTCTCGAGCGGCATTGCTGGAGTTGTTGTTTTTGTTTTCCACGGGTCAAAAGGAACGATCCGGACAGGCGTAAGTTGTTCCATTGGTATCACGATTGCATGCTGTTGCCTGTACCCAAGCTTATCCACACGAGTTGCGATATCCGCTAAACGTTGCAAATCAAATCGCGGCTCTTCACCATCACGCACAACAATTACACTCACGCCTTCTTTTGTACTTGCCAGTTCAATAGCGCTATCGAATTCTTCACCTTGATCTATTGCAACTTCAATAAGTTGTTTACCATCATCACTTTGAGTTGGCAAAACTGCACTTACCAGCGACATCAGTGCATTTCCAATTTCATAGTTACGCCAAACTATGATGATTCTTGATTCAGAACGAGAAACCGCATCGCGAAGCACGTTGATTCCTTCGTCAAGAAATCGGTCTTCACCCCAAGTTTCAACATATATTTTAGTACCCTCTCCATGATTCACTTCGACACCGTCAATCATAATCGCGCGGTTAATATCTGGCGAACAAAGAACCCGCTCTACCATTGATCGCAATAAATCAAGTGCTCCACTTGTTCCAAATTCAATCCTTTTAGTCGGTGCAGCATCAAGCAATGCGAAATCCGTAGACAACAATTTACCAATATCTGCCGTTGGGCGAACTTCATGCAACAAATGTTGGTTCAACCGAGCAACGACTGAAGGGTGAATTGCATTGACTGGGACATGCAACGGCATGTCTTCGGGTGTAAATGGCGGGAGTTCTTTTCCCCAAATAGAAGCGACTTCTCTCCCCTCACGGCGCATAGATTGTGCAATACGAATAATTTCTTGTTCGACTTCACCCGGACGAGGTTCAAGCACGACGACATGGCGGCAACGTGAAAGCAACCGTTCGACTGGAACAGTATCAATTGGATGCACGAGTCGCAAATTTAACATCGGCACTCTGCCTAATAATTGCAACTCACTCACTAGGTACTTCAGAGACAAATCAGATCCCCCCAAAGTAACAAATCCAACTTCAACCTGCTCGCCTGGGCTCGGCAATGTCCGTTGCCGATTTAGTTCTAACCGACGACACAATTGCAATGCAGTCGTTGATTCAATTGTTGGGGATACCTGTTGATGCACACTCTCAGTATTGACCTCTTCCGTTGCAGAACTGGCCAGTAATCGATGGTGCAGAAGCAACACAACAGGCGAATGCAATGTACTGGCAAAAGTAACTGCGGCAGAAGCGCAAAATTGAATCTCCGTAGAATCGCATGGTTCGATAACGACTAACCCCGCTTGTTTTGCGCGCTCTCTTGGCATCAATTGAGAAGCAATTGCTGGATGATCTTCGACAACCAAAACTATTGGCATTTCAGAAGTAACACCTCGACAAAAATTGAATACTGCTGAAATCTGCCTATTGGGCACAAAAACAATTGCTGGTTTTTTAATTTCTACTGCAAGAACAGCACCTCGTTTTGCTGTTGGAACAGTTCTAAAATTTGGATATTTAGTAAGGAATGAAAAAAAAGGATCACATTCAGGCGCATACAGCCTCCATGATTTTTCAGCCGCGAGACTTTCTACAATAGTAGGTATTGGCCAAGCTGCGCGAATGGTTTCTTTAACATTTTCATTGGCATTCATGGTTTTGAATTTCCTGGAATAATCCAACGATGCATCGCGTCAGCAAATCCGTGCTTGTTGTGATGGCCTGCAAGTACATCAGCGTATTGTTGCACGTGTTCATTTGCGTTTTCCATAACAATAGAAATTCCCGCCTCACGAAGCACCTCTACATCATTCAAGCCATCCCCAATTGCGGCTATTCTTTCTGATTGAATTGACTCCCCTAAATGACGCTTAAGCATAGACCATTTATTTACTTCATACCCAAAAACTTCAAGCAAATGCGTTGAAGACCCTGTCGCTTCTGAACAAGTTACCGCTGACCAGTGTTGAAGTTTTGCCCGGCCTTCAAGAGATCGTTCAAGTTGTTGCGCGATTGGCAACAATTCCTTTTCGTCAGCGATAGCGCCTACTCGAAGGGTATCGTCTGGCCACGGATCTTCTTCCACTGAACACACTTCTTGTACAGAGACATCATGCGTATCAAACCACCATTTTGAAGCCTCATGCAATGCCGCATCCCCAACTAATACATATTGCACATCGCAAGCAGTTGCATCCTTAAGCAACAACGATCGATGACCAGAAGCTATCATTTTTTCCGTAACCTCCTGCACTATTGTGGCATCAACAACTCCCCTTGCAATTGTTTTTCCTTCTGCACTTGTAAGCTGAGAACCACCTGCTGATATGCAAACGCCACGATGATGTATTGCGTCTAATATGTGCTTGCATTCCGATATACTTCTACCGGTTGCAATAACTATTTCCACTCCAAGCTCTCGAACAATATTAAATGCGTGAATATTTTGCTCAGACACTTCACCTTGGCTACATAACAGCGTGCCATCTAAATCAAGTACTAAAACATCCCATTGCAACGTATTCACTTGCCATAAACTATGTTCTAACAGCAATAAAGGCAACCCCTACATGAAAAGACTTGCCTCAATACCGAAATTGCCGTACTCTAATTGTGTGCTAGTTCTACCAGAGAAGCGAACATGACTGAATCTGCCACAAGCAGCATTCCATCTTCATTGGCAAGTTCCCTTGAACCTGTCCTGAAAATACAAACAAAAAATCGCGTCGACAATATCCATTGGTTCCGTACAGATTGGCAACGTGGTGGTGCTGCCACAGGTTTTGCAACCTGGAAAATTAATGATGACGAAACATCTGAGGTTGTAATCAAACTTCCCGTAAATCAAAAAGAGCTTCGCTGGACACGGAAACTCCAAGAACTAAATGGCGTAGTCCCAAAACTATATGCAAGTGGTGAACAGTTAAATGGATACGACCTTGCCTGGATTATTATTGAACGATTCCCCATCGGCCCGCTCGGTGGGCAATGGAATAACAATAATATAAAACGAATTGCAGAAGCGGCAGCAAGATTTACAAATAAAGCATCATCATTTAGTGTTGACCAAGAAGGCAGACGTGAAGACTGGAAAACATTACTAACAAATTCAAGGAACAGCGTTCGAGAAAATCATATCGAGAACGAGTCCACTTGGAAAAAAACACATTCGCTTATTGCAAAAAAGCTTGATTATCTCATGGAAATTTGGCGAGCAAGACGAATCGATCAATGGCTTCATGGCGATTTACATTTAGCAAATGCAATGTGCCGTTGCGACAATCCATCCTCAAAAGTAGCTCTTATTGATTTAGCGGAAGTGCATGCTGGGCATTGGATTGAAGATGCTGTGTATCTAGAGCGTCAACTTTGGGGACATAAAAGCCGGCTAAAAGCAACAAAGCCAGTACCGGCAATGGCCAATGCAAGAAAAGACTTAGGCATGCGTGTCGATGACGATTACAGCATACTTGCGGATGTCCGTCGGATCATGCTTGCAGCAACTGCGCCTGCATTTATGCACTCAGAAGGCGACCCGCGCTATTTAGCCTCTTGCTTGGAACAACTACAGAATGCACTTGACCGACTACGACTCAAATGACGAAAATTTACTGTAGGCTTTTTATACACTGCGTAACTCGGATTTCATTACCTGCGTTTCTGTGCTAGAATGTCCTATTCTAAAAGGAATCTCCCAATGGACCAAGACCGATTAAAAGATATTCAAACCGCCGATCTTTCAGACTCTAATGTGAACGAGGATTTCGTACACTGGCTGAAAACAAAGGGCCCAAGTTACCTGTTAATTGTCATGATTGTTATCGTTAGTTATTTGTTCTTCGTTCGCTACCAACAAGGCGAGACTGCGCATCGTGCTGAAGCATGGATTGCGTATCTAGAAGCGCAGGCATCAGGGCTTCCGGCATCGCACGAAGACGTTGCAAAATCTTACGCCGATATCGATTCCATTGAAGCGCTTGGCCTACTCAGTGCTGGCGATGCATATCTAAAATCAATCGTAACAGGACTTGCTATTGGAAGTAATACTGATATCTCCTCCGCGCTTGCTGAAGAAGATCGTACTTTTTATCTAGAAAAAGCCGACAACTTGTACGCAATGGTCGTGCAACTTGATGATGAAACGCCTGCTTCTGCCCTACTCACAGTCAGTGCATTAAACGGTCGGGCTGCAATCGCCGAAGCAACTGGCGATGTTGATCGTGCCGAGGGTTTTTATATCAATGTAATCACTCGAATTGAAGACCAATATCCTGCACTTGCGCAGCAAGCACAAAGCAGAATCAATACGCTTGTGCCACTCGCCACCGAAACTGTCTTACCCACCGATGCTGAAGTCTCCGCGCGAAATGCCCAGTTAGTTCCACGCGAAACAGTACCTGAAAATACTTCGATCGATGGACTCTCAGATTTAACTAACATAGACGGTCAATAAATGTGCACGCCGAGCGATCGGTCAAAAGAAATTTTAGACGGCGGCGGTAACATCGATTCCGATGCATTATTCCGTGCATACGAAGAACAGAGTGCAGACGACGAAGGGACTGTTGAAGCAAGCTTTACCCTCTCGCGCGATTTAAACCGACGCCTTGATAGTTACCTTGCTACCCGTATTCCATTTTTATCCAGAACAAGTTTAAAACGCCTGATTGAAGAAAAAATGGTCACCGTGAATGGTCGATTCCCAAAGGGGTCGACAAAACTTAAAAAACATGATGTTGTCAATGTCATTCTCCCACCACCACCATCATCAGATATCCCTGCAGAAGACATTCCTTTAAAAATCATTTACGAAGACCACGACTTAATTGTAATCAATAAAGACGATGACATTATCGTGCATCCAGCGAGGTCCCACAAATCAGGCACCATTATAAATGCGCTTGCTTGGCATTACCAACATGTGAGCAGCGGCGAATTGTCCTCCGTTGGCGAAGAATTTGCACGGCCGGGTGTAGTGCATCGACTCGATAGACATACTACAGGTGTTATGGTTTCTGCAAAAACAGATACTGCACATTGGCGACTTAGCAAACAGTTTGAGCAAAGAAAAACGCGTAAAAGATACCTTGCTGTTGTGCATGGAGAAGTAGAACCGTTGACGGACACGATCGATGTGCCTCTTGGTAAACACCCTACAAAGCGAGACGGTTATGCTGTTCGTTGGGACGATACCGGTAAAGCATCTATTACTATTTTTCATGTTCGTGAAATTTACGATGGCTTTACACTGCTTGAACTTGATCTAAAAACAGGACGTACCCATCAAATCAGATTGCACTTACAACATTTGGGATACCCTATTGTTGGCGACGATATGTACGGCGGGAAGCATATAAAGGTTGCGAATATAATCCCACGCGGCATCCCATTCGATGTGCCACGAACAGATTATGTGATTGAACGGCAAGCACTGCATGCAACGTACCTTGCTTTCACGCACCCAATTTCAGAGCGCCCCGTTGAGTTTACAGCACCGGTGCATGGCGATATGGCCAATCTCATCTCCATGTTGCGCGCACACCGCTTCAAAAAAGCCCCAAAACTTCCCGGTGCCATTATCGACCTCGATTCTGCCATACAAATATAAAACCCCATTTTACTATTTGTAATACATAAATCACGCTGTGCCTACACGTTACATAAGTGGATGTCACTTTAAAAAAAATATATAGAAGTGACTGTCCATTTGAAAAACAAAAAGTGATTGGTGAATTTTAATTTTTGGGTAAGGTTTTTGCAATAATGAAAATTAGCGCAGTTTGATGGAAACAAGGGCAATCATGGCAAGAATAACGGCGATGACCCAAAAGCGAATCACAACCTTAGATTCGGACCAACCCTTATGGTGAAAATGATGATGAATGGGAGCACATTTAAATATGCGCTTTCCTTTTGTTGCTTTGTAAAATGCGATTTGAAGGAAACTACTTCCAATTTCCATAAGGAATACTCCACCAATGATCAACAGCAGAAACTCCTGCCTAATGACAATCGCAATCGTCGCAAGTAATCCGCCGAGTGGCATCGAGCCAGTATCTCCCATGAATACCTGCGCAGGGTGACAGTTAAACCACAAGAAACCCAAACACGCCCCCGCTGTTGCTCCAGCAACAACCATCATCTCTGCAGACCCCTCGATATACGGCATGAGTAAGAAACCAGCCAGATCTGGCGAGCCCGCGATGTAACAGAGCACCATCATCGTAAAACTCGCAATCATAACCGTCCCTGGAGCCAAGCCATCGAGCCCATCTGTAATGTTGACTGCATTGGACATCAACATCACCATAAAAATTGCAATAACGGAAAATGCCATCCCGCCAAGCACGATGACATTCGGAGACAGAGTCAACGTCTCCATCCCTGGAATATACGTACGGACAAAAGGTAAAGTCAATGAGTGCGCGACATCGCTATCACCCGTGTATCTCCAAACCATAAACGCAACAATCCCACCAATCCCAAATTGAAAGAGCAATTTCTCCCAACGATACAAACCATCGCGAGAACCGGGGCTTTTGTTACCCGCAACCAATTTTAAGTAATCATCGATACCGCCAAGAAGCGTAAACATGCACATAACAACGAGCAGCAACTGCACGTATTGGTTGAATAAATCAGCAAACAACAGCGTGGTCACTATGACAGAACCCATCAGAAGAATGCCGCCCATTGTTGGCGTGTTTTCTTTTGATTTCATTAATGCATTCAACTGCTTGTGATTAAATTCTGCGTGATCACCAATTTTCATTCTAATCAACATCCGAATCAACGGCTTGCCAAGAATAATCACGATAAAGAACGCAACAATAACTGCGGCAAAAGCGCGAAACTCGCGCTGATACAACACTCGAAGAAACGAATACAACCCTGCATTATCGAGCCATTCGTCCATAGATTGAAGTAAGTTAAAAAGCATGTAAAAGGTATATCGCCGACTAGTGCTCTAAAACTTTCATTTGACGGAATAATTCTACAAGTCGTTCCAATCGTAATCCACGCGAGCCCTTAACAAGCACAAGATCACCTTGATGTAACAAGGACACAACAGTGTCAAGATTATCCGCGTTTGGCAGATGCAGCGCAGTCGAACATCCTACTCTTTCAAAAGCAGTCCCAACAAATATCACTATGTCTGCCTTCGCTTTATCCACACAGGAAATGAGTGCACGATGTTCTGCATGCGAACTTTCTCCGAGTTCAAGCATGTCTCCAAGCACAAGCACTTTTCGATTTGCTTGCAAACTGGAAAAAAGTTGTAATGCGCTCCGCATCGACGCTGGGTTTGCATTGTAAGAATCATCTAAAAAAGTCACTCCATTGACTTCCTCTCGTTGAAGCCGACCTGTTGGCGCTTTCGCTTTCGCTGCCAATGACAATAATGCATCCAATGTCGTTGAATCTGTTGTGTGCAAAATCGCAACGATCGCAAGCGCTGCATTCATTGCATTATGTTCGCCTAGAAGTGAAAGCGTAACACTCGTTTGCCCCATGCGCAACGTTGCAAAACCTTGCGAATCGCTCCCCGTCTCAACAACTACATCTGCCGATTGCGTTTTGCCCACAGTAATGACCGTTGCCTCAAGCACAACATCGGACAAATCAATCGTATCAGGGACAATGACAAAACCATCTGCAGGAACCTGTTGCAATAATTTTGCCTTTTCCAACAATACTGTCTTCGTATTTTTAAAACCTTCAAGATGCGCTTTTTCAATAGAGGTCAATATTGCAACATCTGGCTGCACCAATCTTGCAAGTGGTTCAATTTCGCCCACATCATTTGCGCCAATTTCAGTGACTAAGTAACTTGCCTGTTCTGCCGCAAGAATAGTTAACGGTACTCCAAGATCATTGTTGTAACTTTTTATTGAAATGACCGCATTGTCACCAAACAAGCAACCAAGGATATCCTTCGTTGTCGTCTTGCCAACAGAGCCCGTTACGGCTATCACAGACTTCAAATCCATTTCATTGCGACGTGATTGAGCCAGTTGAAAGAGTGCTTCTCGTGCATTTGGCACAACGATTTGCGGCACTGCAACATTGCACAAATGCTCGACGACCACGGCACTGCATCCGTTTAACGCTGCTTTTTCAACAAATACATGGCCGTCTGCATGCTCACCCTTCAAAGCAAAAAACACTTTTCCATTCAACGGCTGGCGAGAATCAATTTCGGCTCCCGAGCATTCAAACAAACCATTGCCATGCAGTACCCCTTCAACATATTCGGACAATTGCTTCGTTGTAAAACTCATACAGTGTTGCCTTGTTTGACAATTGCTTCTGTTGCAACTTG
>CAWLAZ010000004.1:0-21346 GCA_963854955.1 Phycisphaerae bacterium
TGCGTAGGATAGCCATTCCGTAATTGGGCTGGACTTGGATACTACATAAAACCGCAAGCGATTTTATCCATGGGTACTATTTATATTCGTATACTTTTATTACGCTGGGGTTTGCGTGTCGCATGGCGTTGCGGGAATCGCAGGGGTTTGATTATCGCTAAAAATCGCTGAGCCGACTCGAACTATGTTTGCGCCGCATTCAATTGCAACTTCAAAGTCACTCGACATGCCCATTGAAAGAATACTAAATGCATTTCCGCAATGTGGGTCTAGTTGCATTTCTTCAAACAACTCATTGCAACGCGTAAATACAACCCTTGAATCTTCAGGGTTTTCACACATCGGTGCCATGCACATCATGCCGCGGGGCTTAACACAAGACATAGTTTCTAGTTGTTCAAGAAGATACCCAACGGCGGCTGGGGCAATACCTGTTTTTTGTCGTTCTCGGGAAATATTTATTTGCAATAACACTTCAATAACCTGATTGCGTTTTTCTGCAATCTCTTGAATTTCTTCTGCAAGCCGAAGGGAATCAAGCGTGTGAATAATTCTCGTAAGGGGTAGCACGCGGCGACATTTATTACGTTGCAGATGACCGATGAAATGCCATCGAATTGGACTAGGTAAATCTGGCTCGCCAAGTTCTTTTCGCCTGGCAACATACTCGTCCATCTGTGCGGCGAGCTGGGTAAAATGTTGCAGTCGATTTTCACCGAAGTCGGAATGACCAAGGTCGACTAGTTGTCGAACCTCGTCAACGGAAGCGTGTTTTGTTACAGCAACAAGATGTATCTTCGAAGCATCACGGCCTGATTTAGCCGCTGCTGTTGCTATTCTTTGTTTGACGGACTCGTATCGTTCCTTGATTGTTTGCACGTTTATTCCCCTCCTTGGGATTCGTGTTGGACAGCATACCTTTTATTTGGCAACTGCGACAATTCCTAGGGCATCAGCCATTGCTTTGCCTATTCCAGCGGGGCTATCAGAAACAGTAAGGCCAGAAGCGCGCAATGAAGCAATTTTTGCCTGTGCAGTGTCGTCTTCGCCGCCAATAATTGCCCCGGCGTGCCCCATGCGCTTGCCTTTTGGTGCCGTAATGCCTGCAATAAAGCCAACAACCGGTTTTGTCATATTCTCTTTAATCCAAACGCCAGCTTCGGTTTCATCGCTTCCACCAATTTCACCAATCATAACAACGCCGTCTGTTTCGTCGTCCGCATCAAAACGAGCAAGCAGATCAATAAAGTTTGCACCCTTAATTGGGTCACCGCCGATGCCAATGCATGTGGTTTGTCCCAAGCCCAATGAGCTTGTCTGCCAAACTGCCTCGTACGTCAATGTGCCAGAGCGACTGATAATGCCAACACTTTTTCCGCTTGGTGAATCGCAAGGCGCAGTGTGGATATACCCAGGCATGATGCCAATTTTACATCCATCTTTGTATGTTGCATTGGCGCCTTCGCCAGAAACTTTTCGTCCGGGCGTGATAATGCCGGGGCAGTTTGGCCCGATGAGCACGACATCTGGATACTGTTTAAGCACGGATTTGACACGCATCATGTCCGCAACAGGAATTCCTTCTGTAATCGCACAAATAACTTCGACGCCTGCATCCGCGGCTTCAAGAATGGAATCTGCTGCGAACGGCGGTGGGACGAAAATCATAGTCGCATTTGCGCCCGTTTCGGCTACCGCCTCTTTAACTGTGTTAAAGATAGGCAGATTATTTGCGTCCTTTTGTCCGCCTTTTGAAGGAGTGACACCACCCACTACATTAGTGCCGTATTCAAGGCAGCCCTTTGTGTGAAATGCACCAGAAGAACCAGTAATACCTTGGCAAATGAGTTTTGTTGAATTGTTTACAAGAATTGACATGCTTTACTCCATTTAAGACCGTGCAGGATACCGTAGAGGACGCAAGATGACTACACTTACCGTATGGCACAAGCAACAAATAAATCATTAACCTATGCCGATTCTGGCGTCGATATCGAAGCTGGGGATCGGCTCGTCGGGCTCATTCAAGGCATGATGAAACGGACCCACGGCCCAAGAGTCCTTGGTGAGCACGGTGGATTTGCTGGTATGTTCCGGCTCGATTTCAATGAACGCTTGTTTAAGCGAAATTACAAAGACCCTGTCCTTGTTGCCTGCACCGATGGAGTTGGCACAAAAGTAAAACTAGCGTGTGAAATGGGGATTTACGATAGCGTTGGAATCGATTGTGTCGCTATGAATGTGAACGACATGATTGTGCAGGGCGCTGAACCGCTCATCTTTTTAGATTACCTTGGCCTGCACACGCAAATTCCAGAAACCACAGCGGCAATCATCTCTGGTGTTGCAAAGGGGTGCGAAATTTCGAATTGCGCCTTAATTGGCGGAGAATGTGCAGAAATGCCAGACATTTATCAGGAGGGCGATTTTGATATTGCGGGTTTTGCCGTTGGCGTTGTTGAACTCGACCGAGCAATCGACCCAAGCCGTGTTGAAGCCGGCGATGTTATTATTGGTCTTCCATCAAGTGGTGTCCATTCGAATGGATTCACGCTTGCTCGAGCAGCCATCGCTAATTTGGATGTACACACAACCTATCCTGAATTGGATTCTGAAAAAAGCTTAGGCCAAGTTCTGCTTGAACCAACACGCATCTACGTTGAGCCAATTGTAAAGTTGTTAAAACAATATAAAGTTAAAAAAGTTGTTTCAGGTATGGCGCACATTACCGGCGGTGGCATTGCGGGCAATCTTTGTCGTTCACTTTGCGATGAAGTCGATGCAACCGTGCACCTTGATCGGTGGGAAGTGCCTAAGATTTTTGGTTTTTTACAGCAACACGGAAACATCGAAACCGAAGAAATGTTCCGCGTCTTTAATATGGGTATTGGCTATATGCTTATTGTTCGGCCCGCATTCGCTGAATCCATTCATTCACACCTTAAACAACTTGGTGAAGCGCCAGTTATGCTTGGGGAAATAACAAAAGGCACAGGAAAAGTCCATGTAATTGATGGTGTGTCGTCATGATTGAAATATTGTTTTTTTCCCTATGTCTTGGTGTACAAGAACCTGAACAAGAAATATCTTTTGCGGTGGACACCCCTGCGCTTTGGCGTGGTGGTGTTTGGCTAGCCCGGCTTGGCGGATCGATCAAAGATGGTGGCGGGGTAATAAATTTCGAAGACAACGTGGACTTGCGCACAAAAGAAACTGTTCCGCTGCTTGAGTTTTCTTTGAAACCAACAGAGACGCTAACCATGTCGCTTTCGTTTTTTGATTTTTCTACATCTGGCAGCGGACTGTATGTTGGTAACGATGCATACGGCGGAGTTCCGTTTGCTCAGGGCAACGCGTGGTCGGGGTCAACCGACATACAAAGCGTTGGAATAGAAACGGCGTGGAGTGTTTGGGAGCCATACCAAACAGGCGACAATGCAACGCTTTCGTTTGCCCCTGTTGCGGGCTTGCGGTGGTTTGGGGTTGATACATACCTTTCAAACGACACAACCGCGCAAGAAGTGGTGCACGAAAATACGTGGGTTGCCGTTCAGATTGGGCTTGAAATGGAATTTCGATGGGACACTCGCGCTACGCTTGATTGGGCTGACTTTATTTCAATTGATGCGCAGTTACTCGCTGGTGCAATGCTCGGCAACGACGGTGGTTCAATGGCAAGTGTTCAAGCGGGCTTAAGCATTGATTTTACGCCTAATATAGGCGGTTTCTTCGGATATAGACTTCAGGAACTTAACGCGGAAGACGGTGCATACACATTCGATGCTGGTTTGCAAGGTCTGTTTATTGGTGGTGAACTCCGTTTTTAATGAACGGAAGCAAAACAAGCCCGTACTAACGAACAATGGCAAATACCACCAGAACATCGTCTAAGTTTAAACGAGCCAAAGCAAGGCACATGCTTTTTACTGTTGGTCCCAACCGACTTTCAGGCGGTCGGCTATTCAAAAAACATTTTGACCAATCCATTGAAATAAACGAAGTTGAAATCAACACGCCAATCTGGCCATCTGCGTTTGATGGACTTCGAATTGGTCATATAAGCGATTTTCACCTTGGTGACCTGATGCCAATCGACAGAGCGCTGAACGCTGTATCCATACTCGCTGCACAAGAACCAGACATAGTTGTATGCACAGGTGATGTTGTCGATTTACATGTTGATGGGGCGTTTCCACTTTTAGAAGCACTTACAAATATAGGTGCGCCGCTTGGAACTATGCTTGTTCTTGGTAATCATGATGAGCTTGATTGTGCGCAAACACTAAGTAAAATGGCAACCCGCGCTGGTATTCAATTGCTCCGCGATGGTTCGTGCCACATCAACCACAATGGCAACGTGCTTAATGTTGCAGGAATTGACTGGGCGAAAACAGCAAAGCAATGCAAGAGCAAGGTAGAAAACGTGTGCGATAAAAATACGCACCTTCTTCTTTCGCACAACCCAAAAGCGTTCAAGGTCGCCTCTGCGGTTGGCGTACCGTTAACGTTATCTGGGCACACCCACGGTGGGCAACTCGCCATATCAAAACGTAAGGGCGCCAACCTTGCGGTTGCGCATAAATATACGGCGGGTGCGTACGAGCGTGGCGACAGTCGATTATTTGTTACTGTTGGGGTTGGGGCATGGTTCCCATTGCGGGTTAACTGCCCTGCTGAAGTCGCTTTGATTACTGCAACAACTTCGAAGTAATGTTTCGCACAGCATTTCCTCGATGCGATTGTGCGTTCTTTTCTTCTGGTTCCATTTCAGCACTTGTTTTGTTTGCGCTTGGAACAAAAAGAAGTGCGTCATATCCAAAACCATTTTCGCCGCAAGGTGTAAACCCTATCAAGCCATCAAACGTGCCTGTAGATTCTGCGACTACAGTGCCGTCTGGGTCCGCCACACAAAGCGCGCAATAAAATCTTGCTGTTCTTTTTTTTGCAGGAATATCCTGCATTAAATTAAGGAGCAACGTATTGTTCGCTTGGTCGCGTTCTTCTCTTGTCTTGCCTTCGCCCGCGAATCGCGCGGATAAAACCCCCGGTCTACCGTCAAGGGCGTCGACAACTAAACCAGAGTCGTCTGCCATACACCGCAATCCGGTTTCCTGCGCGTATCCGATTGCTTTCAATCGTGCGTTCCCTTCAAACGTGTCGGCGTCTTCAATGGGTTCGTTGTATGTTGTATCTAACGAGTCCAAACCCGCTGTCTCGATACCAATTGGTTCAAGTATTTCGCTCACTTCAACAAGTTTGTGTTTGTTTGATGTTGCAAGAAGAATGCGCACGTTACGTTCCTTGCCAACACAGTGGAACGTTGCCAAAGGATGCTGTAATCGTGGAACGTATTCCGCCTCGACCCTTCCAATGAGTGATTACTTGCATCCACGTTGGATGCATGCATTCTGCAAGATCGTCACACATTTTATTTGTCACGGCTTCGTAAAAAATCCCTTCATTACGAAATGATTGGTGGTACAGCTTTAAGCTTTTTAGCTCCACACATGTTTCGGCTGGTTCGTATCTAAGAATAATTGTTCCAAAATCTGGATGCCCCGTCACGGGGCAAACGGAGGTGAATTCTTCGTTGATATGCTCAATCAAAAAGGGTGTTTTTGTCGGGGTTTCAAATGTTTCTAGTACTGTTGCGTCTGGCATACGCGCATTCTAACGCTCAGCAGATTAATTACCCGAGGGGTAACAATAAAAGGTATTTAGAGTCCGTAGCGAAGGACGAGTGTAATAACCCGTGGTTGGTCAGGATTGATCGCAAGTGATTTTCTAAATACGACTCGTGCGTCATGAAAAGACTCTATATCGGTCTTGTCACCCAACAGCCAACGGTTAAGGTTGTTCACGCCAATGCCATTGAGCGCTCGCCAATTTGATGTGTCGTATTCGACTGCCGTTTTGTAGGCGCGTAAAGAGCCCACAAAGTCTCCAAGGCGAAACTCTGCCCAGCCAAGTTGTTCAAATGTAGCCGATGTTGGATCAAGCAAAACAAGTTGCTCGGTTGTGTTCACGACCTCTTGGTACCGTTTTTCTTGAATAAGAAGATAGATAATGTTTTTCATTAACTGCGGTGATGGCTCGTCCATAACTTCTGTTGCCGCTATATATGCATTCAAGGCATCTTGTGGACGACCGAGCAATTGATATGTTGCCGCAAGCGTTACCTGTGCAGGGGCAACGCCGCCATCGATTTCAACAGCGTGTTCAGCAAACACAAGCGCGCTTTTTGGTCGGCCTATTTGAAGATATGTTGTTGCGATGTTCATATTCGCACCAACATTGTCTGGATTTATCGTTAATGCTCTGTGGTACGCACGCACTGCGTCAATGTATTTCTTCATCATCTGCAATGCAACACCGTGGCCATATTGAGCGGCAAAGTTTCTTGGTTCAAGCTTGACTGCTCTTGCGTATGCGGGTTCTGCGCGTTCCCAATCTTTTTTAGTGATATAAATATCGCCAATGCCTACAAAAGCATCTGTTGCTACAGGGTTTTGTTGCAGCACTTCTTTAAACAGTTGAAGCGCCTCGTCGTAATCGCCGTATTCCTTGGCAATATTTGCAGCGTTGATGGTGACTTGTTGCGCTTCACTCACGCTTGCAAGTTCAACCGATGAATCTATTGGCGCCTTGGGTGCAATTGCGTGGCAGCCAAGGCCAAACAATAAACAGCTGGTAATGAGTATGCGTGATGGATTCATGGGGTGGTTAGGATACTTGGAACAAGGGACTATCGGTGTTTTTTTGCGGTTTTCGCCATTTTTCGCAATTTTTCAATGTTCACAACATCCATTAATTCACCGTTTTCATTTTCTTCTTTGGACGTTTCTAAAATTTTAGGCACATCGATAAATAGTGGGTGTTGCACAATCGATGCAAAGCAGGGGTTGCCGCATGTTCCGTCTCCAATATGTGCGTGGCGATCAAGCCGAGAACCAACCTCTCCAATTGAATCATTGAAATGAAAGACTTTGATGTGTTTTAGACCGGCCTCTCTGTCAAATATATTGAGCGTTGCCATTGCCTTGCTTTTCGATGTCATATCGTACCCACCTGCAGTTATGTGGCATGTATCGAAACAATATCCCACTCGGCTAGGATCACCGACGTGCTCCCGAATCCAACCAAGGTGTTTAAAATCGTAGCCAAGGTTTGTGCCAGAACCGACGGTTGTTTCCAGACACGTGATTGTTTTATACCCCTCTAAATCCTTGTGGATTTTGTCCAATGCATCGACGATTCGTTGCAGGCCCCCTAGCTCCTCTTCGGAAATAGGGTCATCAATCCTGTTTAGTTCACCACGTTTTCTTGGTGTTCCAAGCCGAGCGCCAGGATGCGAAACCAAAAAGGGTATGTGCAACCGTTCGCAACGTTCTATTTCTTCTCGCTGCAGGGCGATTGATTTTTGTTGCGCCGTCTCGTCTGGAGAAGCCATGTTGACCAAGTAACTATTGTGACTAACCACTCGGTTAGCGCCGTCCCAACCCATTTCTTGAAGTGTTGAAAGCCAAAGGGCAACATCCTCATCAACAAGTGGCTTTGCTTTCCACTGTCTTTGGTTTTTTGTAAATACCTGCACGCAATCCATACCTTGTGCAGAAGCGGCGGTCAACGCATTGACCATACCGCCTGCAATAGAAAGATGCGAACCAAACAAAAGTGTTACTTACTCTGGCAGTTGACCGAGGTGTCGGTCAAACTCAAGCAGCGCGGCAGGATTGTCGCCAACCATACGAATTTTTGCGAGGTTATCTCTTGCGTTTACTTCTTCTTCTACTTGCTCGGTGATGAACCATTGGAACCCCACTTCAACATGCCAGGCAGATTCTTCACGTGCTGTTTTAAAAATCTCAGTAATTTGAGACGTTACACGTTGTTCGTGCGCAAGTGCTGCGCTAAAAACAGCCTCGGCATTATCAAAGTCGTGTACTGGGCTTGGGGGACTTATCAATGTAATTGGAAGGTCCCATTCGTTTAACAATGTAACAATTTTCATTGCGTGCATGTGTTCTTCTACTGCTTGAGCAAGAAACCATTTAGCCATGCCTTGCAAGTTTTCATGCTCGAACCAAAAAGACATTGCGAGGTATTGCATCTCTGCACCAAGTTCGTGCGTAATTTGTTCGTTTAGTTTTAGTTGTAATGCTTTGCTTGCCATAATTTTTCCTAACGTTATGTTGCAACAACACCAAGTAGTGATGCCGCTGATTTTGTTATGTCTGTGTAATGTAAACCACACATTCGCAAAATGGATTCTGGTGAACGTGCTGATTTTGGAATTCGTCTTACGTGCTGTTGTTTTACTGTGAAAGCGTCGCCGGATGCGGCGCATACTTCTGCTACTGCGGAACCGAGACTACCGCCGTAGTTATCTTCAACAACAAGAACGTTGCCGTTGTTTTCATTAATAATATCAAGAAGCCGTTCTTCTTCAAACGGAAGTGAATACAAGTCGAGCAATGTTGCGTCGACACCCATGCGGTCAAGTTCGTCGATTGCCTTATTGCATTCATGGATCATGTATCCAGCTGAAACAATGACAACATCGCGCCCTTCAGTCAACACTTCCATACCCCCGAGTTCAAATACGGTGGATGCATCGTAAATCATTTCAACTTCTGGCCGGAATGTTCGAAGGTAGCAACAACCAACATGGTCGGCCATGGCGTGTGTTAAACCATACGCCGCCCAGGCGTCTGCTGGCTGCAACACATAGCAACCTGGCGTGCCGTAGTGGTCTTTCATCGTGCCAAAACTTCTAAACCAAGCGATGTCTGGGAGCGACATTTGGCTTGGGCCATCTGCGGCGAGCGAGATTCCGCTGTGTGAACCAACAATTTTTATGTTCGCGCCAGAGTTAATTGCCATTTCAATTTGGTCGTATCCACGTGTAATAAATTTTGCAAACGTTGAACAGAAAGGAATCTTTCCGGCAGCACTTAAGCCAACCCCAACTGAGTACATGTTTTGCTCAGCAATCTTACACTCAACGAATCGGTCGCTTAACTCAGCGTCGTTGCCAAAGGCGTTACTGAACGTGGAGTTTGAAACATCTGCATCCACTGTCCATATTTTTTCGTTGGTGTGACCAAGTGCTCGAAGTGCAATTCCGTATGCTCGCCGTGTCGCCATCTTTCCCGATTGCAACAAAGTTGTCATGTCCCACTTTTCCACCGCTTCCCTAAGCGTCATTGGTGTGTTGACTGCAAGTTCTTTCAATGTGCATTCTGGCGGTGCAGGAATAGCAATGGAATCTGTCGCCATCGATGATGTAAGTTGCAACCCTGTTTGGCGCAGCTCTGCAAGTACTGTTTCAAGCTGTTTGCCTGAAGCAGGCTTACCGTGCCAGTTTCCACCTTGCATGGAAGGAGCGCCCCAACCTTTAACGGTCTTCGCAACAACTGCCATTGGTTGTGTTCTTCCTGCCTGATTAAACGTATCAAACGCTGCTTTAATTTCATTTGGTGCGTGCCCGTCAATGACCGCAACTTCAAAACCAGATGCTTCAAGTTTTGCAGCTAAGCGCTTAGGTGACTGCTGGTCACTTACTGCGCCCGCTTGTCCATAACTGTTGCAATTGAAAATTGGCAGCACGGTTGCAAGTTGGTGGTCCATGATGAAATCGAGCGCTTCAGTAATTTGTCCTTCGCGCGCTTCGCCATCACCGATAATGCAGTAGGTTTTTCGTCCAGTGTTATCCGCACGAGCCGCAATAGCAAGCCCCGCAGCAACTGAAAGCCCTTGGCCAAGCGAACCAGTCGCTGCATCAAAGAATGCCACGCCTTCTTTTGGGTTTGGATGACCGTCAAGGGGTGAGTCGTCTTCACGCAAAGTTTTTAAGTGGTCACGGTTCAACACAACTGGTTCGCCGTTCCATTCAACAGTGACGCCAATGTCTGCCATTGCCGCGTACACCGCTGGAACTGCGTGCCCTTCAGAAAGCACGAGGCGATCTGATGTCAGGTTGTTTGGGTTATCTGGAAGCCAGCGCATTGTTCTATACATAAGCACGGAAACAAGATGCCCAATACTCATTGCTGAAGTTGGGTGACCACTTCCTGATTCTGCGCACATTTCGAGCGACATAGTGTCAAGCAAGATTGCTCGAGCGTGAATGGCGTTTTCAAAAGACATCTGGTAATCCTTCCAAGGGTGGCGTGAGCCGGTAAAAAAAGCGGTGTTTTTTGCGAAATTTTGAAGGTTTCGCAACTCTACATGTAAGAGTTAAGTATTGCAGAATGCGTCGGTTTGAGCAACGCAAAATCACAGGAAAAACCGCTTGTTCGGGAGATTATTCACCTATCGTGGTACACTCAGCACTGTGCCGTTGTTGGCGCAGATTTATACAAGAAAAAGCGAAGTGAAAGAGAAATTGGATGACCGTGAAACAAGCAACAAATTTAAAGGCCGTATGTGACCGTGACGCACTAGTCGAGGCGATGGGTCTTATCACTGGAGTTGTGGCTGGACGAACTCCAACGCCTTCACTTCAATGCGTACGAATATCTGGACAAGATGGTCGCCTTACGCTTGCGGCGACTGACGGCGAAATTTCATTAACTCTCTCCATCGATCGAGTTGACCTTGAAGATTCGGGCGAATCGCTCGTTCCGGCAGATAAATTTTCGCAAATCGCTCGAAGCTGCGACGACACAACGCTCACAATTGTGAGTGAAGCCGACGCATTGCATGTTCGTTCTTCTGATTCACGATTTAAAGTGTTTGGATTTCCTCTTTCTGAAGCACCAGAAATTCTCGCGTTTGATGCTGAAGAGCCAGATTTCACAATTGATGGCGCGTCGTTCCGTGGCTTAATGGAGCGCACTGTTTTCGCTGCGGCAACAGACCATAGTCGGTACGCCATTAATGGTGTACACCTTGACCTTCAAGGATCACAAATTCGGCTTGTGGCCACCAATGGTCACCGCCTTGCTTTATCGATGGGGCCGTGCGAAAATAATTGCGATAAAAAAGATTGCATTGTTCCAACAAAAGCAATGACGTTATTAAAGCGATTACTGCATGACGAGGGCGGAACCGTGTCGGTCAAAATCGATAACGGTCGAATCATCTTTCATGTTGATAATGGCGCGGGTTGCACTTCTACCCTTACAAGTAATTTGGTTGAAGGTACGTTCCCGCCGTTTGAAGATGTTATTCCTAAAGACCTTGACCGCAAGGCAGTTGTCAATAAAGAAGCCCTCCACCGCGCGGTGCGAAGAGCTCACCTTATGACCAACGAAGAATCTCGCGGCGTTCGATTAATTTTCGACGGCGGTTGTTTAAAAATAACAAGTCGTGCACCAGAAACTGGTGAAGCCGAAATCGAAGTGCCTATTGAATCGTTCACTGGTGATAAACTCGAGATAGCGTTCAATCCTGTGTACATCATGGACGCCCTTAAGGTTATCGATGGCGACGATGTAACTATTGAACTGAAGAAGAGCGAAAAGCCCGGGCTCATTCGCTCTGGCAACAGCTTCGTCTACATCATCATGCCCGTTAGCCTCAGTTAATTACTCTGTTAATTACCCGAGGAGTAATTAAATCTGGAATAGTAACTCCGTGCGTATTAAAAACCCGGTCGACCATTTGGACGGCCACCGCGCCCGCCACGGCCATTGTCTTTGCCCGCATATTTAATACCGCAGCCCCAAGGTTGCACATAACTTGGTGAAACTTTTTCACCAACAATCAACTGATTTACTGCGGTTAATACATAAATCTCTGCTTCATTGCCTTTTTTAAATCTTTTGTCGTCACTAAATGCGCCTTGAAAAACAAGAACTCCCTCACTGTCAATGACAAACATGTGGGGCGTTGTTCGCGCGCCGTATGCTCGGCCAACTTCACCGGTGTAATCAAAAAGCAAGGCCGTTGTTGCATCAAGTTCTTCTAAAAATTCTTTTCCGCCCTTGACAATATCTTCTTCAGGTCTGTTTGCTGTTGAGTTCATTGCTATGTATACAACGTCTTCTTGAAGACCGTCAAGTGTTTTTATAAGGTTTGTTACTTGCCCTGACTCCCATGTTTTTCGGCAATATGGACATGACTCGCTAAACCATTCAAGCACAACAATTTTGCCTTTGTAATCCGACAGCGAGTGCGTTTTTTCGTTCTGGTCTTTAAGTGTAAACGCTGGTGCTGCTTCGCCGACCTCTGCGATTATTTTTTTCTCTGGTTGTTTTGTAGGTTCTTTTGGTGGCGTGGTTGGTTGCGTTGCACCAAACATAATCGATGCTGAAATTACTGTTGTGAGTGCTGTTATTGTTGCTCGTGTTGTTGTTCTTTGTTTCATTGTTCTGCCTTTGTCATTGCGCCCGAATGCCGGACTTTACCTCTGTATGAATCGTGTAGCTCGCGTCGAATTCTCCGCGACCTAATAATAATAACCCCTCAACTGTTGCTGTGTCTTGTCCCTGCTGGGAAGCATCTATACGTAAGGGGATGTGTAAACGAAACACATTCCCATCTACAGCTAGGCGTTCTGTTTGTTCAAAACGAACAAGGTGGTTTTCAATACCAATAAAAAATAATGGACGCATGGACGTTGCGCCGGACAGCACAAGTGTATTTCCAGAAACCAATACATTGCCTTGTTCTAAATCTGAAAGTGGCCGTGGAAGTGCTTTTGCCCAACGAGAAAGTTGCTTGTCTTTATTCAGTGGGCCTTGCTCGTTTATGTGTGTTGAAAACATCAATTCTTTTGTCTCTTCGCCCACCACGCAAATTTTTTTGCACGCCAACCACGTCGTTGTAACTGATATTTTTGCTTGCCCGTCGTTTAAAAACGGTGGGGCAGTCACTGGAATAAAAAAAGCTGCAGGTTTGTCGTACCCGTATGTTTGACCCTCTTCGCCATTAAAAATTATTGGTCTAGGGTACACGGGTTCACCAACTATGAAGCCCTCTGGAACATCGAGTTCAAACTCAGTCGGTGATCCACTTGCACCGGCATTCTTCCAATACATGTGCCAGCCCTCGTCTGGAGTCACGAGCACAATTACATTAAATGTTTGGTTTGGTCCAACCCAGCCGACATCGGTACGCACCTCTATCACAGCGTGGCCAGGGTGTTCAGCGGGCGCTTCATCCGCAGGAAAATAATTTGGGATTGCCGGCGTATGCCCAACAACCATTGCCATAAGTAGTATTAAAATTAACTGCAACACTCAAACTCCTATTCGGTAAACCGTGTATTCTGCTCGTATATGGTAAACACCTGTACATGGTTTGTATTGCTCGGTTTCAGTGCTATAGCGCTCCTAAATGGATGCGGCGCAGGCATTAGTGACAAAAGTTTGTCGTATTTTTCGCCAAGTGATGCGGCGATTGCGTGGGAAGAGGGAAACAGTAGTCTGTTGGGCCCTGATCTTGAAACCGTTCTTATTGACCCGCGACCAACATGGGCATATCAAAAAGTACATATTCCACAATCTATCAACATTCCGTATGGGCAATTAAAATCCCAAGCGTGGCGGCTCGATGATGTGGGCACAATTATCGTCTGTGGCAAGACTTACAACGATTCTGTTGCCATTGCGATGAGTAAAACCCTGCTCACCATGGGCTTTAAAGACGTCCGAACCATCCGCGGGGGACTCAAGGCGTGGGAAAAATCTGGCAAGCCGGTCAATACCCTCGAATAAACGACTTTTTACTTGCATTGTGGTAGGCGTGGGGGTATTCTTCGAATAGTAAAACGAGTGTTTTTATGCGTGTTATAGGACCGGGCGGCAACCGTACCGCAGACTTGTGCGTATATATATGTCTTGAAGCCGACAATTAAAGACTCGTTCGAAAACGAATCTCAGTTTCAATGGCTTACAGGAGAGGTTTAAAATGATATCAAGAACATTACTCATCACATCAATCGCAGGACTCTGCCTCGTTATCGCGGGCAAAGCAGTAAAACCAGTTGCCCATACAGGCCAAGATCCTGTCGTTTCCCACACTGGGCAAGACCCGGTCTTCCGGGCACTTGGCGGAACAGTGCTCGCTACTGAGCAAATCATCACTGGTCTCGCAAGGCCAGTCCAAGTTGTTGCCGCGCCTGGTGATTACAGTCGAATTTTTATTGTTGAACAACGCTCTGGAAGTACTGGTCGAATTCGTATTTACAACCTTGATACAAACACGCTGAATTCAACGCCCTTTTTGTCGGTGAGTGTAAGCACAAGTTCAGAGCAGGGCCTTCTTGGCATGGCGTTCCATCCGAACTATGCGCAAAATGGTTATTTCTATATCAACTACACCGCGACCAATGGCGACACAAACATAAAGCGATACTCTGTTTCAAGCAATCCTGATGTTGCTGATTCTGGAAGTGCCTACACACTTATGGTCATAGACCAACCCTACACGAACCATAACGGTGGGTGGTTAGGGTTTAGTCCAATTGACGGGTACTTATACATTGGCACCGGCGATGGTGGCAGCGGCGGCGACCCTGGAAACCGCGCACAAGACATCACTAATCAAAAGCTTGGCAAAATGCTTCGCATCGATGTTGGCGGTGGTTCTCCTTACGGTATTCCTGCGTCAAACCCATTTGTTGGCGTAACTGGCGACGATGAAATTTGGGCGTACGGTATACGAAATCCATGGCGTTGCTCGTTTGATAGTGAAACCGGCGACCTCTGGATCGGTGACGTTGGTCAAAACGCATACGAAGAAATTTCGTTCCAGCCCGCCTCAAGTACCGGTGGTGAAAACTACGGATGGCGATGTTATGAAGGTAACAATGCATACTCAACCGGTGGTTGTGACCCACAATCAAGTATGACATTTCCTGTTTGGGAATACTCCCATTCAAGTGGCTGTTCCGTTACTGGTGGCGTTATATACCGCGGTGCTGCCATTCCAAGTTTGCATGGAACCTACTTCTTTGCTGACTATTGTTACAGCACTATTTGGTCGTTCCGCTACGACGGTTCCTCTGTATACGAGTACGAAAACAGGACAAATGAACTTACACCCGACATTGGTTCCATTAGTTCCATTTCTGGTTTTGGCGAAGACGCTGCGGGTGAAATATACATCTGTGACCTTGGTGGCGAGGTGTTTAAACTTGTTTCAGAGCCAGCAAGCGGTGCTTGTTGTGTCGGTACAAGCGGCACATGCATCAGCACTCCAGAATCCAACTGCAATGCGGGTGGTGGTACATGGCTTGGCCCATTCACTGATTGTGGTGATGGTGGTTGCGACCCAAACAACTGCCCTGCCGACATTAACGGCGATGGAACCGTTGGTGTTGCTGATATTTTGGCAATGATCGACAATTGGGGCGCATGCTCTGGTTGCGATACTGATATCAATAACGACGGCACGGTCAATGTTACAGATTTGCTTGAAGTCGTCGGCGCATGGGGTTCCTGCGAATAAGATTCTTTCGTAACAATTCATTTTTGATATAATTCTCGGTCGCAGTTCATTGAATTGCGACCGAGTTTCTTAGGAAACGGTAAGGGCTGGTAGCTCAGCTGGTTAGAGCGCACCCCTGATAAGGGTGAGGTCGGTGGTTCGAGTCCACTTCGGCCCATTAAAAAACAGGCACAGACACCTCGTCTTGCCTGTTTTTTATTTAATCTGTTTAATCTTTAATCTACCCGCGGTAGATAAACAGCTTCAAAAAGAAGCGGCCACTCGCGGTTAATTTATTACATCCTCGTATACAAGATGAATGGGTAACCACAATAACGACAAATGTAGAAATATCTATACTGTGTATCCAATGAAAAAAACAACAATACTGTTTCTACTTGTAATCTCAATCGTAACTCAGTGTTTCGCACAAGAAAATTCTTCGCTTGAACAGCGACTCGCCAATCTTGTAAAGAAACTTGAAGCTAAACAAACTGAATACCACATACCGGGCATGTCGCTTGCTGTTGTGCTTGATGACAAAATCGTTCTTGAACATTCCTTTGGGGTTTCAAACATGAAAGAAGAACTCGCCGTCACTGCGGATACTGTGTTTGCTGTTGGGTCTGTAACAAAATCGTTTACTTCCGCTGCAATTGGAATACTTGTTGATGAAGGCAAGATGGAATTTGATGCCCCAATAACTAACTACTTGCCTTGGTTTGAGTTACCTGTTGACGGCGAGGGAGGCAACAAAGTCCTTATCAGCGACCTGCTCAGCCATCAAACAGGTTTTACTCGCATGCATTTTATTGCGATGAACAATTCGCTCTCTCCAGAAGATGCGTTGCGGGCAGCCGTTCTGGCAGAACCGTGGAAAGAATTCCGTTCAGCATTTCTTTACAACAATATGCAGTTTGTCGCTTCTGGTTTTGCTGCCGGAGAGGTGGCTGGTTCTAACTGGAACACCGTGGTGAAAGAACGTTTGTTTACCCCAATAGGCATGGGAAGTTCCTACACATCACTATCTGAAATTCCCGAAAATCAAACTGTTGCCATTGGATATCAGTGGGATAAAGAAACAGAGGAATACGATACCTATCCACTGCGAACCATTGACAACATTGGGCCTGCAGGTTCTATTCTTTCAACGGCGGGTGACATGGGGCGGTATATACGGTTTCACCTCGGGCGCGGAGAAATAGATGGAGAACGTGTGCTTAGCAACAAGCAACACGAAGAACTATGGAAACAGCGAATTGAAATAGCGCCTTCTCTGTGGTACGGGTTTGGTTGGATGCTACACAGCGACGAGGGTGTTGTTGAACACGGCGGGAACGTCCGCGGTGGGTGCGCGCAACTTGCAATGTTCCCAGAAGAAAACTTAGGCTTTGTGCTGCTTATGAATGTATCGGCAAGCGTTTTGCAACAAGAATCCATTTCGATTGTGCGCAAAGCAATGCTTGGGGATATACAAAACAACGCGGAAAACAACGTTGATTTCGAGCCTTTCATCGGCGAGTACACCGGGAACTTTGGTCCGTTTACTAACGATACATTTACCGTTCAAGAAAAAAATGGAACGCTTTCGCTTGATGTTCCAGGGCAAATGCTCTACGAACTCAATTTGCCAGATGAAGAGGGAAAATGGTACTTCGCTCTTACAAATCAGGTAGCTGTGTCGTTTGATAGGAACGACGAGGGCATCGTGACGGGTTTAAAAATGTATCAATCTGGCATGACGTTTGAACTTCCGCGAAAGGGTCTTGAAATTCTCCCAGAAATTCCGCTAGACATGTTGCAAAAATACCTTGGTGAATATTACAACAAAGAAAAAGATGTTTCTCCAACCATTGTCATCCAAAATAATAGGCTTGCGGTGGACGTGCCAAACCAAATGGTGTTTGAGTTTTTACCGCCAAACGAAGATGGTATTTGGGTTTGCCGTGTAATCGACAAAATGAAGATTACATTTACCGAAGACGAAGAACAACAGGTAACTGGCTTTATGTTTTTGGGGGGCGAGGGGGAGGGCGAGGATTCAATTTCGTTTGATAGAATTTCTGACGCTGTCATTGAAAAATCTATAACAGCGAAAAGTGTTCTTACTAATTTTAATTTCGATTCGCGAGGCAAGTCCATTGCGATGCTTGATTGCTTTAAATTTTCGGGTACATCATTCCTAAAGCAGTCTGGTCTGCATGGAACCGTAGAAGTCCTCGTTAGCGCAGATGGACGTTTAAAATCCGAATTAGACCTGGGAAAATTTGGATGGTTTCGATTTTATGTTATTGGTGATGAGGGACTGATGGATATTGCGTTTATCGAATCCGAAGAACTTGGGAGTGTAGAAATCAAGAACATTCAAATCGGTTCGCCGCTTGCTTGGGCTAGCAACTGGCCTGCCTCATACGATTCAATAACATTCGTCGAAGAGGATGAGTTTGAAGGTCACGAAGTATGGACATTAAGGGCACAAAATGGTGATGACCCACCAAAGGTAATTGCAATTGATAAGGAAACTGGCGATGTACTTGTGGTGAAATCGCAAAATTATATCCCTGAAATAGGCGCATCGTTGCCTTACACGCTCATTTTCAGAAACTACAAAGAAATCGATGGCGTTCGATTGCCCTTTGAAGTTACGGAAAAAAATGAGATGACTGGAGAGAGCACAAGCACATTCGACTCCGTTGAAACGCGAATAAAAGCACTCGATGCACAATTCCGTTTTGTACCGCGCGAGCAGCTTCCACCTTGGCTTTCTGTTAAATAGGTTGACACGAGGTCAATTTATTTCAGTATATTAATTTTTTGCAAGGCTGATTCATGCGCGATTGCAGTGTCGTAGCGCAACATTGCCTCGGGCATCCACCCGCGAAGTTGTTGTATTCGTGTTGTTGAGGACGGGTGCGTAGACATGAATTCCAGCGGAGCGCCCTTGTTTTCCTTGCCCATACGACGCCAGAGTGGTATCGCTTCACGTGGATCAAATCCTGCGTCCGCTGCTATATACAAACCAATTTGGTCGGCCTCGGATTCTTGTGTCCTTGAAAATGGCAACGCAAGGCCAAGCCCATATGCGCTAAGTACAATCAATTTGTCGCGCTTATCCATATCGGTCATCGCCATCCCAGCAACACCCGCTGCGCCAATCATGCTATGGCTTGCGCGTTCTGCACCATGCCTTGCAATAACATGCGCCACTTCATGTGCCATAACAATTGCAAGCCCATCTTCGTTCTTTGCAATCGGCAACAATCCTGTATACACCGCGCACTTGCCTCCTGGCAGTGCCCACGCGTTCACCGTGTCGTTGTCCTGAATGAGTGCAAATTTCCATTTGTACCCACGCACTGCCTCTGGATACAAACGATCTGCGGCAAGTGCAACTTTTTCTCCAACTCGCTGCACCATTTCATAGTTTTTGCCTGACGTAACCATTGTTTCCTCTTTAAGAACTTGCGCAAAAGCGTCCTGGCCCAGTGCTATTTCCTGCGAAGATGACATGAGTATAAGTTGCGAACGGCCAGTTTCTGGGGCGTGTGAACAACCAAAAAATACTATTGGTAAAAGTATGAATATGAGTCGGTACATGTATTTGTTTTTTATACCCGTGCCAAGAACAGGGTTATTCCACCAAGTAGTCCGCGTGGTCGTATTTGTTTCAACATGTCTATAGCATATCCACAGGGGTGGAATTGATTCGTGTAGAATAGGGTGTTCCCCAGGAATTTTCTAAAAACAACTCATTCAAGAAAAGGTTTAGGCAATGCGAAGAGCAAAAATTAGCGTTATTGGTGCAGGAAACGTAGGTGCTTCATGCGCCGTTTGGGCAGCGGCCAAGGAACTTGGCGATGTCGTATTGGTTGAGATTCCACATTCAGTCGGTGTTGCTCAAGGCAAAGCGCTTGACTTATTCTGCGCAAGTCCAATGGAGCGGTTCGATGCAAATATCACTGGCACGTGTGACTACAAAGACGTTGAGGGAAGCGATGTTGTCATCGTCACCGCTGGCATCCCCCGCAAGCCTGGCATGAGCCGCGACGACCTTATCGCAACAAATGTAAAAATAGTCAAATCCGTTTCAGAGCAAGTTGCACAAGCTGCACCAGACGCCATCATGATTATCGTTTCCAATCCACTTGATGCAATGGTGTATACCGCTTGGAAAGCTTCTGGCTTCCCAACGAATCAAATCGTTGGACAGGCGGGATGTCTTGATGTTGCAAGGTTCCGCGCGTTTCTTGCGATGGAACTTGATGTTTCGGTTGAAGACATTCAAGCGCTTTTACTTGGTGGACACGGCGACGATATGGTTCCACTTCCTCGCTACACATCTGTGCATGGCATTCCTGTTTCGCAACTACTCTCTGAAGAAACAATTAACGCGTGCGTTGATCGTGCAAAAGCTGGTGGTGGTGAAATTGTGAAAATGATGGGCACAAGTGCTTACTACGCTCCAGCAAGTGGTTCTGTGCAAATGGCTGAAGCAATCATTAAAGACAAAAAACGCATTTTGCCCTGCGCGGCATATTGCGATGGTGAATACGGCGTCGACGGTTTGTTTGTTGGTGTTCCTTGTGTTCTTGGTAAAAACGGCGTCGAGCGCATTGTCCAAATCGAACTCAACGAAAGCGAACAAGCAATGATGGACGAGTCTGCTTCGCACGTTGCCGACTTGGTCAACACAGTCAAAACGACATTCCCTGAATTAGCATAAAAATAAACCCAATAAAAAAAGCGACCCAAGTGAGTCGCCTTTTTTATTGCTATTTTTATTCGTTTTCAGCCATCATGCGCAACATGTCAACGCAGCGGTTTGAATACCCTGATTCATTGTCGTACCAGCTGACCACTTTAAAGAAGCTGTCACTTAAACCAATGCCTGCGCCCGCATCAAAAATGGAACTTCGTGGGTCGCCAACAAAATCAGAACTTACAAGTGGATCTTCGGTGTACCCAAGCACGCCAGACATTGCACCTTCGGATGCTGTTTTCATCGCCTCGCAAATTGCTTCGTAACTTGTTGCCTTTTTAGTACGCACAGTCAAGTCAACAACTGAAACATCAGCGGTTGGTACTCGCATTGACATGCCAGTAAGTTTTCCTTGAAGATGCGGTAAACACAATCCAACTGCTTTTGCAGCACCTGTGCTTGCAGGAATAATGTTCATATAGGCATTACGGCCACCGCGGAAATCTTTTTTAGAAGGGCCGTCTTGCGTGGGCTGTGTCGCGGTTGCCGCGTGAATGGTTGTCATCAGGCCCTCTTCAAGACCAAACGAATCATCAATTACTTTTGCAATCGGCGCCAAGCAGTTGGTGGTGCATGATGCATTGGATAAAACGATATGTTTTGCTGGGTCGTATTCGTTGTGGTTCACTTTGTAAACAAATGTTGGGACTTCGTCCGGGGTTTTGGTTGGGGCTGAAACCAAAACTCGTTTTGCACCTGCCTCAATGTGTTTATGAGCACCGGTGTAATCGGTAAAGAAACCTGTTGACTCAAGAACATAATCCACGCCAAGATCACCCCACGGCAACGCCGATGGGTCACGCTCACTAAGGCACTTGGTTTGCATACCATCAACTTCAAAACCACTATCCGTGACAGTTACTTTTTTAGAAAAAGTTCCGTGCATCGTGTCGTATTGAAGCAAGTAGCCAAGGTTGTCTTGTGGAACAAGGTCATTAATGGCGACAATTTCAAAATCACCCGACAATGCTGCGGCCCGATATACAAGCCGCCCAATTCTTCCAAATCCGTTGATGCCAATTCTAATAGTCATGTTGGATCCTTTCCTCTAGGTGTCCATGGTATATCTTTTATACCCTCTTGTTTGTTTGCTAGCCGAGCAAGTGCAAAGAGTAGGTCGCTAAGTCGGTTTATAAAAACAAGAATCTCTTTTGAACAGCCGTCTTCTTGTACCAGCGTAATTATGCTGCGCTCTGCTCGCCTGCAAAT
>CAWLAZ010000005.1:0-20748 GCA_963854955.1 Phycisphaerae bacterium
CAATAAAAATTTAATTAACTCAGAGTCATTTATATTGGGGGAGTGTTTAAAAGCCGTTGAGGACGAACGGGTTGGTCGCGCGCTCATGCCCAATGGTGGAACTTGGTCCATGTCCAGGATAGATTTGCATTTCATCAGGTAAAGCCATTAGAACATGAGCAATAGAATGGCGTAAATCAGCAACATCACTCGTTGGAAAATCGTGCCTTCCTATGGACCCAGCAAATAAGGTATCACCAACAATCGCGATATTCGCTTTGTCGTTGATAAAGCAGAGCGATCCAGGACTATGCCCAGGCGTATGTATGACTCGCCAAGTTGATTCGCCAAGTGAGAGATCTTCTCCCTCATTAAGTTCGCCATCGGGCGCTGAAACAGTAACAGGCATGCCGCCAAACTCGGATAAATTCAGTGTAGCGTTCATGTTCCATTCTTTTTCAACAGGGTGGCAATACACCGGAACACGGCCAACCGCTGCCCTTAATTTATCCAGTCCTGCGATATGATCAGCATGGCAATGCGTTAATAAAATCGAAGACGGTTGCAATGCCTCTTCCGCGAGGAATTGAATGAGGGCTTCAGGCGAATATCCACAGTCGACCACCCAGCAATCTTCGCCTTCGGTAACAACGTGGCAATTCGTTTGGAAGTCTCCAAGTACAAATGGTGTGATTTTGACAGGCATGGGCAGGGCTCCTTGTGTATACAATGCTAAAAGAGGAAGCATACTCAAAATGATTAAACGAAGTATCCAAAAAATGGAAGCAACTCCAATCGAAGGCGAAGGCATCAAGGGCGTGACTATGCGCTTGCTTGTTGGCCGTGATGACGATGCGCCCACTTTTGCAATGCGCCATTTCGCCGTTGAAGTCGATGGATACACCCCAAAACATCAACATCCATGGGAGCATGAAGTCCTTATTCTGTCCGGTGAAGGTGAAGTGGAATGCGCCGGAGAGGTGCTTTCAATTGCTGCGGGCGATGGGCTGTTTATTCCATCGAATGACTTGCATCAGTTTCGAAACAAAGGCAAATCGCCTTTAGAGTTTTTATGCATCGTGCCGGTTGATTCAGATTGTGGAGAAGCCGTACCCGGCAGTTGACAATGCGTGATTTACCTTTAAATTCAACATCGTTTGGTTCGCTCATATTGTATATTTTTCTGCTTTTGATTTCGGCTGTTTGCATGTTTCTTGGTGCAAGGGGTTCAATCGGCGAACTGTCCAATGAACTCTTTCTCGCTTCATGCATTGTGTTTGGAGTAACCATTGCATGTGTTGGCGTTGACTGGCAACTTCGTGCTTCAAAAAACTATAAGACCGAGGGCAGTTCAGTTGCATTGGATTCGATTCTTCAAGCAGTACAAATGTCTGAAAATGCTAAGCGAGTTCTCTTTCGAGATCGGGAACTTAGCGTGCTACGAAGTACCGTTCAAGACGATATAGCAAAAGGGGAATTTCATTCAGCCCTTGTATTGTGCGACCAAATGGCGACAGTGTTTGGTGCAGTCGAAGAGTCAGAGGTACTGCGAAGTAAAGTGCAAGCAATTATTCATGAACACCACGATGCGCGCATTCGTGAAGAAATTGAACGGTTGCAAACTTTTTTGGCGCAGCATAAGTGGGTCGATGCGTACCAATATGCTGCAAAGCTGCGAAGATTATTCCCAGATTCGCCACGTTTGCACGGGGTTGAACAACATATTGCAGACACGCGTACGCAGTATCGGCATGAATTAGAGGCAAAATTTTTGTATGCAGCAGAAATGAAAAACGTAGAGCAATCGATGAAATTACTTCGCGAACTTGATGGGTATCTAACTCCCGATGAAGCGCGTCGATTTCGAGATACGGCAACAGACATAATTACAAATTATAGGGATTCGCTTCGCGCACGTTTTGAAATGTCTGTGAGTGATCACCGATGGCATGAAGCAATTGAATTTGGCGAAGTTATTATTGACCAATTCCCTAATACTAAAATGGCAGAAGAAGCACAAACAATGCTCGAGACTATACGAATCCGTGTTACCGAGGATGAAACCTCATCATGAAATTATCTGTTTTACTTTTGTTCTGTTTGTTAACCAGTTGTGTGTCAGATGACTTTAATAATGTGGCAAACGGTTTCTCGCCAGTTACGCCACACGATGCTGCGATGATGGCATCAAACCAATACGATTCAAACAAGCGCCGTGAAGGCATTACACTTTTAGCAAATTCAACTTTTGGTGGTGCGCCGGAATATCTCCGTTTGTACCGAGACTACATTGAACACGACCGCGATCCATTAGTTCGTTCATCAGCTATCAAAGCACTCGCTCGCTTTGGTACGGCTGAGGATGCGATGCTTATCGCTCCGTGGTTACTCATGGACAAAACTCAGAACGTGCAAGTACGGCAAGCATCTGCGCGCGCTATGCAGCGATTGCATGACGCTTCAACAGTTCCAGCACTCTTGCGCTCCCTTCGGAATCAGGATGAAGAACATCAAGTGCGTACCGACGTTGCTATCGCTCTAGGGCAATATCCTGAAAAGCGTGTGTACAATGAACTCATTGCTGGGTTGCAAGCAAATAATTTATCAATTAATCTTGCTTCGGCACAGTCTCTGCATGTGCTCACTGGGCAGGTCTTTGGCACAGATTGGGACGATTGGCTTGTGTGGGGTGATTTGGTTGTTGATGAAAAGGGAGACCTTTTTGCTTTTCAGTCTGCGTACGAATATCCAACGTATTTACATGAATCAAGTTGGTGGGATAAAGTTACGTTTTGGGAGCATCGAATATACGAACGCCCCGATGCGCCTGCTGGCTTAAAGGACGCTTCAGTAAAGTCCACGTACGACGACGCTATTGAAATTGATCAGTGACAAAAGATACAAATCAATCACTCAGCGATGCACAACAGCATAGTGACGCTGCGAAGCAAGCATCCTCTGAAGATTTGCACGATGCAACGGAAGTCCAGACTGGTTCTATTCGAAGCGGTTCGCTTGCAGGAAAAACGATGTGGGGCGCGATTTGGTTTTTAGCAATACCGATTTTAATTCAACAAATTCTTGTGGCTTGTGTTGGACTAGCAGATAAAATTTTTGCCGGCGCACTTCCTGAGGAAATTGTGTTGCCTTCAATGGATGCTATCGCCATCGGTTCATATATTGGTTGGTTTATTGCCGTTGCGGTTTCCGGTGTTGGTATAGGCGCACAAGCACTTATAGCACGCGCGATGGGGAGTGGCAATGAAGCTGATGGACACAGGGTTCTTGGGCAATCCATTACACTGGCATTTGTTTGGGGGTGTACCGTTGCGGTGGTACTTTGGTTTTGTGCCGAGCCACTTGGTGACTTATGCCAACTTTCAGCGGATGCAAAAGTGTATCTTGTTCAGTATATTCGTGTTTTAGCTGTTGGCATGCCTGCTTGCAGTGTGATGACAACTGGGGCGATGGCATTGCACGGAAGCGGTGATACTATCAGGCCGGCGGCAGTAACGGTTGTTGTAAATATTGTCAATGTATTGGTGTCATGGATTTTAAGCGGTGCAAATGTTCGAGTTGGCGAATCTTCTCTTGCGAACCCTTTTTCGTGGGATTTACATGTTGTTGGTATTGCAATTGGAACTTCAGTTGCGTACCTCGTTGGTGGAGTCTTAATCTTCTGCGTCCTTCTTCGGGGCGTGAAAGGTTTGCAGTTACATGTTCGGGATTTAATTCCAAACGGTGCTTTATTTTGGCGAATTGCAAGAATTGGCATACCTAACTTTTTCGAAGGCTTGTCTATGTGGTCGGCAAATTTGTTTGTGCTGCAATACATTGGGCAAGTGGCAGCAAAGATGGCAATAGAAGTGGACGGAGACGAGCCAGTTATTCAGGGGTTGCAGGGCGCTCACGTGATCGGCGTGCAGTGGGAATCGTTTAGTTTCTTACCCGGCTTTGCAATAGGAATTGCAGCTGGAACATTGGCGGGGCAGTACCTTGGTGCGGGCAATGAGAAGCAAGCACGAAAAGCAGTATTGGCCTGCATAGTATTAGCGGTACTGTTTATGGGAACGCTTGGACTTGTCATGATGTTTGCTGGGCATACATTGACAGGTATTATTTCGGATGAACCAGTGCACCTTGCCCTCGTGCCGAAGTTGCTCTTTATTGCTGGAGTTACACAAGCCGGCTTCGCCGTCATGATGGTTGTTCGACAAGCACTCAAAGGTGTGGGAGATACTGCATGGACATTTGGTATCACGACGGTTTCAAGTTGGGGCATTCGTCTTCCAGCGGCATGGTATTTAGGTGTGCATTTGGATATGGGACTCGTTGGTATTTGGTACGCACTCTGCGGCGAAATGATTATCAGAGGCGTACTATTCTTTATTCGATTCCGTTACGGCAACTGGGCAAAAGCAATTTAATCTACCGCGGGTAGATTAAACGGTGTGTTAGTGAATTTGACTATGAGCCGATGTCGAGGCGGTCAGCTAGATTTGCTGGAAGTCCAACTTTATGTGTTTCAGCTTGCGCAGCTTTTATGTCGTAGTCGGTGCGGAACACAGTGAAGACTGCTTCTTCTTCGGCGGAAATGTACTCAAGGGTTGCAAAACTTGCAAGAGGATTTCCGTCTCGTGGTTGTCCGACGGAGCCAGGATTAAGCAAGTATCTATTTTTTGGGTCGAGCGTAATGGGCTCCGCGTGCACGGCCATTTGTAACGTAACTTCGTTCGTTGCGTTTGGCCGATCGTGCGAACAAAAAACTGTAGGCAAATGTGTGTGCCCATGTAAACAGAGGCCAGATTCGAGTCCGCGGAAAGCTTCGATTGCATGAGGAAGTTCGTGGATGTATGCGGAGTCATTCAATACAGGTGTGTCGTGCACGAGAAGCAACGAATCGTCAAGGCGAATCCGTTTTTTCATATGGCTGATTGCTATTAGATGCTGCGCTTCAAGTTTGTCGCGGGTCCAATTCAATGCAGCAAGTGCAGAACTGTTGAAGTACCGTCCAAGGTCTGGGTCAAGAACCGCTTCATCGTGGTTGCCTTTTACTATTTCATCGCAGTAACTCAACACAAGGTTCATGCATTGCGTTGGGGAAGGACCATACCCTACTATATCTCCCAGGCATAAAATGCGGTCGACATCCATGGTTCCTAATTGTTCATAGACGGCCTTTAGCGCGTGCTCGTTTCCATGAATGTCTGAGATGATGCCTAATTTGGACATAGTATTTTTGTTTGTTTCTTATTCCTCTTTTTCGCCTGTTGTTTTTTCTACTTCTTTTGCAGCAGCTTGCGAATCTAGAAACGATTGGATTTTAAGATTGTCTGGACCGAGCACCATCGTTTGTCTTCTTCCGGCGAACTTTGGAGGTGTTTCTACTTTTGAAACATTTTCAAGTTGTTCGATTATTTCTCTCATACGGATAATGCCACGTTCTTTATGCATCATCTCTCGACCTCGAAAGTTTTGCACTATGAGGACTTTGTTACCTTCGATCAAAAACTTACGTGCTTGATTGACGCGAATTTGTACGTCATGTGGATCAATTTTCATCGATCGACCAAGTCGAATTTCTTTTGTTTCGACAGTTTTAGTCTTCGCACGGTTTGCACGATCTTTCTTTGATTGTTCGTAACGGTACTTACCGAAGTCAAGTATTCGGCATACTGGCGGATCTGCATTAGGAGAGACCTCAACAAGGTCGAGTCCTGCTTCTAGTGCAAGACGGATGCCTTCTTGTTTGTCGACGACACCAAGCATGTTTTCATCTTGGTCGATGAGTCGAACTTGTTTCGCACGAATGCGATCATTAATTTTCGGAAGATTTCGTGCGTTTTCACGCGGTTTGATATAACGTCTACGGGCGATGGTACATTTCTCCATTAAAGTACAGGGATACAAACAAGGCAATCGTTACTCGAGATGCCAAAGGATTACAGATTGAGTTGGTGGGTTGGATAGTAATCATGTAATGTCGCTTGAAAAGCGTGTGCGTACCATCGGCTCGGTTTTTGTTCGAGGGTAATGGCAGTAGTCATAAACACGATTCATACTTATATCCAACGCCCATCTGAAATTTCAGAAGGGGTGTATATGGGAAGGATACGCAAAAACTGTCTAATAATCAAGTATCTTCTGGTAATTTGACATCAGGAAAACACATATTCAGTGCGGAACTTTTGCCTCTAGAGGTAATTTCTTCTGAAAGCGCATCTGCAAACGTGTCAAGGCCAACAGCGCCGAGGTCCTCCATAATGCCCCGCATACGTACACTGACATTGTTGCCTTCTGCATCACGGGGACCCACAACTAGAATCCATGGAATTTTCATCTCTGCAGCGTTTCTGATTTTAGCTTGAATGCGTTCATCGCTTTTATCAATAGAGACACGAATATCTTTGTCAAGAAGTTTTTGGTGCACCTTGTCGGCGTAATCATTTGATTTTTCGGAAATCGCGAGCACGCGCACTTGGTCTGGTGCAAGCCAAGTAGGAAATGCTCCAGCAAAATGCTCGATGAGTACACCGATGAAGCGCTCCATAGAACCAAACGGCGCACGGTGTATCATGACAGGGCGGTGCTGGTTTCCATCTTTGCCAATATAGGAAAGGTCAAATCGTTCTGGTAAGTTATAGTCGACTTGTATCGTTCCAAGTTGCCAAGGTCTGCCTATGACATCGTTGACAATAAAGTCAATCTTTGGACCATAAAATGCAGCTTCGCCTTTCTCTTCGATCCAAGGTACGCCGAGTGTTCCCGCCGCTGTTCGGCAAGCATCTTCCGCCTTGTCCCAATTCTCAGGGTCGCCAACATATTTGTCTGAATCGGAATCGCGCAAACCAATACGAACGGTAAAGTTGTGCATGCCAAGGGTGTCAAAAATAATATTGACAAGTTCAAGGCAACCAATGAGTTCGCTTTCAACTTGTTCTTCTGTGCAGAACAAATGTGCATCGTCTTGGGTGAAACCGCGCACGCGTGTCATGCCGCTTATTTCGCCCGACTGTTCCCATCGATAGACGGTGCCGAATTCAGCAAGCCGAATTGGTAAGTCTCGGTAACTGTGTTGACCGTTTGCAAAAATACGAATATGGTGAGGACAATTCATCGGCTTCAATAAATAGCCTTCAATGTCGCCGTCCTTCATCATGTTTGCAAGATCACCGCACGAACAACCTTCTTTTGCAAGCTTGTGCAATTGGTCAGGGTCGATAAGCGGCGGGTACTGGCTGTCTTGGTAGTACGGGTAGTGCCCCGAAGTTCGGTATAAATCTAATTTGCCGATATGGGGGGTAAAAACTTGGCTGTACTGTTGGCGTCGTAATTGTTCGGCGATAAAATTTTGCAACTCTTGCCGAATGATTGCGCCGTTTGGCGTCCAAAGTAAGAGTCCTTGCCCGACCATTTCGTCAATGAGAAACAAGCCAAGTTTTTTGCCAATGACTCGGTGATCTCGTTTTTTCGCTTCTTCAAGTAATTTGATATGGTTTTTAAGTTGTTTTTTGTGGACAAACGCAATACCGTAGACACGCGTTAATCTGTCGGAGTCGGCATCTCCGTGCCAGTAGCTGCTTGCAATTGTTTGCAATTTAAAGGCGCCAATTTTTCCTGTAGAAGGAACGTGAGGTCCTTTGCAGAGGTCTTCCCAGTTTTCGCTTGGCGTTCCTGTTGCATACCAAGTGAGGGACGTCGAGCCCTTTTCTACAGCGCGTGTCGCGTTGTCAATTTTATATTTACTTCCTTCGCTTTCGAGTTTGTTCATCCCCTCATCGATAGAAAGTTCATACCGCGTGAACGGTCTGTCTTCTTTGATGATGGATTTCATCTCTTGCTCAATGGCTTCGAATTCATCGCTTGATAGTGGGTTATCGTTGTCAAAAGCAATGTCGTAATAGAACCCGTTGTCAAGCGCCGGACCGTAGACAAGTTTGGCTTCCGGATACAGGCGTTGGATTGCTTCCGCCATGACGTGCGCGCAACTGTGACGAATCAACATCAACGCATCTGGATCGCTTTCTTTTTCGCCTTTTCGCGCGGTCACTATTTTAAGTTCTGCATCTTCTGATATGTTTGCGTGCACATCGGTAAGTTCGCCGTTGATTCGTGCACCAATTGCGCAGGATGCGAGCCCTTCTGAAATTTCTTTTGCAATTTCATAGGGTGTGGTTGTTCCTTCGAAAGAACGAGTTGAATTGTCTGGAAGAGTAATGATTGGCATAGTGTTCGCTTTTATTGTTGCTTATTAAACAAATCGGATTGCGTGGAGATAATCGGCGCTTCATCTTGTAAGTCAGACACTTCTTTGGAGAGCGCATCCAAATCTTGGAAGTCGAAGTACTCGCTTGCGTATCGAATGTAGACGATTGCGTCAATTGATTTAAGCCGTTTTGCAACTCGAATGCCAATCTCTTTAGATTGAACTTCTCGTTCAAAAAGTTTCATGAGTTCTTCTTCGACTTCGCGGATCAAAGCAACTTTTTGTTCTTCGGGGATTGGGCGTTTGCCGCATGCTGCCTGAAGGCCTCTAAGTACTTTTTCTGGGTCAAACGGTGTTCTGGTGCCGTCGCGTTTTATGACCATGAGGCGGGATGTTTTTTCCACTCGTTCAAATGTGGTGAACCTTCGGGCGCACAGTTGGCATTCTCGCCGGCGACGAATTGATTTGCCCGCATCCGATGCTCGGCTATCGATTACCTTGTCGTCGTCTTGTTCGCAGTAGGGGCAGAGCATGTGTCCTCATTGTATGCAATTTAATTACCCCTCGGTTAATTAAAACGACTAATTAGAATGTTGGGGTCCAATTGGCTGTATTCGCTTTTGGCGCCCATCGGCGCATATCCGCAAGGTTTTGCAACGTGATGAATTCTGTGGAACCGTCTAACTTGCCTATGAGAACTTTACCGCTGTGTCGAGCGGAAAGATTTCCGTGGTCTGCTGAATCGTCTGTGGGTACGGTCGATTGCTCGCCGTTTACTGTATTCCATCTCCATGTATCTCCAGCACTTGGAAAGTACGGGCTTTTGATTTCAAAATAGCCCTCAGTTAGCGTCATAAGTTCTGGTGAACTCGCATCGGTTCCAAGCGGTGCTTTTGAAGAAGCAAAGACAAGTTGCCTTGCTGGATGACGGATATCAGACAGGAATTTCCCGTATAAACGCTTGCTTTCAATCGCGGGCATGGCAGTAGTGCGTTGGTCTCCGCCCATCCACTCGCTGTTCAACCCGAACGAAGGGAATAAACTTGCGACGTAAGCATAATTGTTTGTGCCGGAATATTGCGTGAGCCATTGCGATTGATCGTTTACATACAAAGATGTCATGGCGTTGTCGAGGTAGGGGAGTAATCGCCAAACATATCGGCCGCTTGCAGGCCACGGCACTGGTTCGCCGTTTGGTCCTGCGAAGGTTTCATCTTCGTTATTAGAATACCCATCTATGAGTGTGCCTTTACGATCAGTTGCAGCCATGGTGTACGCTTGCAAAACAGATCGAAGTGAATCGGCTTCTCTTGTGCTTTTTGCTGAAGCAAGCATGTTCCCAGCAACGACGGTTATGGCTCCTGTGAGTATGGAAATGATTGCAATTACGACGAGTAATTCGATCAATGTAAAGCCACGGATGTGGGTGTTTTTATATTCTTTATCTAGCATTGGATAAAAAGGGCCTTCATTGTTTCTTGGTACTCTGGGGTGTATCGCCGTAATGATTAATGAACTATTATATCAAGAAGTTAGTTGCGAATGGTTCTCAACGGCGATACAATCAGTGTAGAGGAGTCCGATATGAAATTAAATTTAATTTTAGTTTACGCTTTCGTTGTACCGTTCATTAATGTGCATTTCAGCAACGCGCAATCGGTCACCGAGACACTCAGCACGCCGGATTACGATCGGTGGATGTATCCATTTAATGGTTCAGTTGGTGCTCGTGAAGTTGCGTCTACGTTCTCTTCAATCGGCGGTGGATTTGAGATTTTTGATGATCGTGATGGGCAAATTCTTTTGGGATTCATTACGCCCGAAACCATCCCCGTTGGTCTTGGTGCTTCAAACTACGACATAGTAGAGGCAACTGTGTTCATTTCTATAAGTAATGAGGGCAATATCTATGACCCAACGACAGATCCTTGGCAAAGTTTTTTGATAGACGGCAGTGTCGAAGACATTGATTCTGGGCGACCAATGGAATTATTTGGTGCGCAATTTCGAGGTGGATTTACTGGTTGGACGTTTGGGGAAACAGGTCCGTTTCCATTTGGCGCATCGCGCCGAGAACGCAATGCGTATCCAGTTTGTTTCTTCAACGGCATGGAGCCAGTCGACGTCTCTAACAATGTTCTTGACGAATTCCAACCAAGCTCATTTGCAGTTGGGCAGACAGATGCCGTATCAATAGGCGATCTTATGCCCACTGAAACAGTGCTCTCGTTCTCGATTGATGTTTCGGACCCAGAGATACAGTGTTATTTACGAAATTCGTTTAATGAGGGTTTATTAAGTTTTGTTGTTTCATCGTTGCACGAAGCGCAACAGCCCGGTGTGCGAAATAGAAGTGGATTGGTCCAACCAAATTTTCATATGAAGGAAAGTTTGGCGGTGTATTTTGGGATTGCCGATCCAGCGCAGATTAGTTTTACAGTAATCACTGATCCATCAACAAGTGTCCCCGAGGATATTGACGGTGATGGTGAAGTTGGCGTGAGTGATATTTTAGTTGCTCTAAGCGATTGGGGTTTTTGTAGTTGTTGTTCAAGTGACCTTAACGTAGACGGTGAAGTAAACGTTTCTGATTTACTCGCCATTATCGCTGCGTGGGGTGTTGTTTAAATTTTTTTTACAGGAGATAGAGAAATGTTTTGTAAAGTTCTAGTATGTTCCGTTGTAGCAATAGCTGCAACACACGCTTCCGCTGATTTAGTAAATCCTGAAGTTCCAACTTGGCGCGGTGATGCAGGCGCACAGTTTTATGGTTGGGATTCGTTCAGTTCAGCCTATGGCGCACCCAACTTTAATGACACCGGTGATGGCAACGCAATGGTGTTTAACTTTGCTGAAAGCGCCATTATAACTGGTTCTGACAATATATATAATCAAGCTGGTGGTCTTAATATTCATGTCTATGGGTACGGTAGTATTGATCAAGCGGTGTTGAATTTTGCTTCAATGGGAACTGAAATGGATTACGCGGGTGTTTACCTCTATGTAGCTGATGGAGAAACTGGCGATGGCGAAATGTTCTCCTACGACACGCTCTCAACGAATTATTACGAAGAAGTCCCAAACTTTGGCGCAAATGTAAGCGCTTCCTATACATGGGATTTGTCAGGGCACGATGGAGTTATTACAGAGTGGGCATTCTTTATTAATGGTGTTTCTGCCCATAACGTTCTTGATGCTGTGAGTGTTGATATTCTTGCAGGTGGAGTCCCTGCTCCAGGCGCGTTAGCGCTGCTTGGTCTTGCGGGCTTGGCTCAAAGAAGACGTAGATAAATTTTGATAGTTCAATAAAAAAGCCCCAGCATTGCTGGGGCTTTTTTAACTACCCATCGGGTAACTATTTCCCTGCTGGGGTGATTGCTTCGCGGGATTCAGCTTCTAGAAAGAGAATTCTGTCGCAAGATACGCATTTGACAATAATTTCTTTGATGCCAAGCATTGAGGTAATGGATTCAAGTGGAAGGCGAAGACTGCATGAAGTGCAGGAATATTCTTTTCGCTTGAGGTCGACAATCTCGATGGCAGACATAGCTTCGCCATCGTAATCGTCTGCAAGTGAATCAAAATCGTCGAGTGTTTCTTCTGGAATAACAGCGGCTGCCGATGAACGTTCAGTTTCAAGTTCTGCAAGTTGTTCTGCAATTTCAGATTCTCGAACTTTGAGTTCAGTTCTCGCCCCGTGCATTATTTGTTCACGTTCATCTGCACGCGTTTTAATGTCTGTTGCTGCTTGTTCGAGGGTTTCGAGCGAAGCCATTTCTAGTAGTTCTTCGTCTTCGAACGCTTTTCTATGTTCTTTAATAGTATTGACTTCAGCAAGAAGTGCTGAGTATTGTTTGTCGTTGACTGCTTTTTTAAGTTCTTCGCGAAGGTGTTCAATGCGAGTATCGATGGAACCGACTTCGGTTTCGATGATTGCAATGTTTGATTTGCGTTGTTTTGTTTGAACCTCGTTTTCAGCTCGCTCGACTGAGATTGTGTCCATCTGTCTTTTTTGGACTTTAAGGTATATTTGTGCGGACTCGACACGGCTTCGTAAACTACGAACTTGTCGGTCAACTTTGTAAAGTGTAAGCAGGTTGTCAATCAAAGTCATAGCGTCTAATTCTATCAGAGTATCCATCGCTAGGGGAGTAACCAGTATGCAGCGGCGCTTACTAAAAGTAAAGAATCGAGGACATCGAGAATTCCACCGAGACCAGGGAGCACCGAAGATGCATCCTTAATCCCACTATCGCGTTTGAATACACTGATCACAAGGTCACCTAGTTGCCCAAGCACGCCAAATAAAATACCCAAAAAGGCTGCATATTCCAACGAAATGGTGGGTTCGTCAGGCAAGAAATGGTTGTTCAACGCGGCGAGGCCAACGGCTGTTAGCGACGCAGTGATAAGGCCGCCGGCGAGTCCTTCCCATGATTTTGCGGGGCTTACCCAAGGAATCATTTTATGCTTTCCAATGCTACTGCCGACAAAAAATGCTCCGGTGTCACACATTTTTACCGTTGCAATCAAGCCCATGATCCACCATGCGCTGTGGTCACGTCTTAGTAAGAGTAAAAGTCCGAACCCCAATGCGACATACGCGGCAGTCGTTACGGTAAATGTCGATCCAGAAATGACGCCACGCAAATCTTTTCCCCTTGATAGACAAACAATCGAAGCAAAGAAACTAGCGATTAAAATGGTTGCCAATAACGCAATAGCTTTTGTTGTTGGCATAGTCGGAGGAATGAAATACATCGCTGCTATCCATGCTTCCATTGAAAGTATAAGCACCGGCGTACTGCATCGAATGTTTGCGTTGTTTGCCATGGCGCAAAATTCAAGCGCCGCTAGTGGCGCAGCAATCATTGCGAGCAATGCAATCAACAAGCCCGGCTGAAATGTTATTCCGCATTCGCATGCTATGCACCCGATGTTGGCATCAAAGTAGATGAGGGCGATAAGTGCAATGCTTAATAATGGTCCAGTGATCAGTCGCTGTTTTAGCATGATGAGCGGTCTCCCCATTGTTCGTATCCACCTTCGATCGATTGGCATTTTGTATACCCAATAGAACGTAGATACGTAGCAAAAGTTCCCGAACGATTCCCTGATTTGCAATACACAAAGAAGTTGTCATCGCATTTGCATGGAAAATCATCTTTGCGAACAGACAAGTGTTGCAGCGGAATGTTGCAAGCATGGGCAAGATGTCCAGCGTCAAATTCTTCTTCGGTTCTGCAATCAATGACGAACGCATTTTGCAAGGCAGCGACTTCGTCGTATGTAATCTCGATAGATAGAGTTGTGTTTGGATTGTTCATAGTGTATTTGGACATCCTAGCATTAGGCGAGCTCGTTTTGTGCGTGTTTAAATGCTTCAAAGGCGACGCCAGAAGCGAATCCCTTGCGTTGCAAAGCGCTTATGACTTTTCGTTTTACGGTTTCTTCATCACCGGATGTTTTGGCAAGGCGTTTTAGGGCAAATCCATCAGCAAATTCTTGTTCGGTGCTTTCTGCGAGTTCCTCATCAATAGCACCTTGGGCGATGTCGCGCGCAATTTCTTTTTCGTACAATTTTTGCATAAGCCATCGGCGTCCAGCGGGTTCCTTTCGAAGCCACTGGCGAATGAGAGCACAAGCAAACGAATGATCGTCAAGCCAACCGTCGTCAATGAGTTGTTCAATAGCGAGTGTCGCTATACCGCTGTCTGTACCTCGTTTAACGAGGCGAGTTTTGAGTTCGTTGCATCCCCAAGTTCGCCTTGAGATTAACTCAATCGCCATTTTTCTTGCGTCTTCGAGTGCATGGCACTGTTCAACTGCGCCGGATGTTTCTCCATTCCACTCTTGCTGAACGGTAAGTTGCAGCGTTTCGACCATCGAAAACGAAAGTGTCATCGCTAATTTGCCTTGGACATAGATGTCCCGAAAGTTTGGGTCATCGCCTGAAGGTTCAATTGCTGTAATAAGTTGTGTCATAGAATGGACTGTAAAAATCCGCCCATTTCGTCTGCTGCATGTTGGTCGCCGCTGGCATTGGCTTGCGTAATTCCATCTTCAAGCGTTTGAATGGCTCCCGCTTCGTCGCCCATTGATTCTTGACTTCGTGCTTTATGAAACCACGCATAACAATACGCTGGATCGGTTTCCATAGTGCGGTCAAACCATGCAATTGCCTCTTGGTGGGAGCCGACTTTTGCATGTTCCATAGCAATGCCGTACATAAAGCATCGTGTGGATCGCTTTCGAGAAGATTGCGTAATTGGCTCATACGGTCATTTGTTGTCTCGCTCATATGTGTATCATTATAGGAATGCATAAGATTTGTTTCATACTTTGTTTGTCTTTTTTGATGTTCTCCACGACTAATATGCAGGGTGAAGGCCTTGCGGTACGACATTCTGCCGGCGGGCAGGCTGGCGCGTTGGTTGTCGGCACCGATTATTGGTACCAAGCCGTTGGCGAGCAGTTGTTTGTCTTGGAAAAATATGGTGGGACTCGAGTCTCACTCGTTTCGCTCGAAAATCCTGCATGCGGCATTTGTACCGACCTTTTGATCGATGGCAACAAGCTATACACCTTGCTTGATGGCAATGCAGTCATCGAACTAGATATCAGTAACCCTAAATCGCCGATGTTTGTTGCTCGTATAACCAGCGATACACTTGGCATTCGTCCGCGTCATTTTGCAATGATGAGTGGCTCACCAGTCGTTTTTGGTGATGGCGGCGCAGTTCGATTATCCGATGGTTCATCTGTCGTTTCATGCGAAGGTGAAGTGACGGGTATTTCAAATACAATGAGCAACGGCATTGTGTACGCAAAAAACCGTCGCCTCTACAGCTCAAATGCAAACACATTTTTAGGTTCTGCAACGGAAATATTTGCACTTAGTGAAGAGGCAAACGCGCCAATTGGAACGCTTGTGTTTGTTCGATCGATCGAAGGCAAAACTGAAGTTGGGCTGATGTCGGGCGAGTTGAAAGAGATTGGTGCGCTCTGCAAAGTGACCATTGACGGAAATTATCAAGATATTCTTGTTCATGGTTCGCGTGTGTATGTCGTAACAGATAAGGGTGTTAATGTACTTGGCGTTTCCCCAAAAGAAATGCGGTTGTTGCAGAACTTTCCAATAGAAGCGGTTCGGTCCATTGGCATCGTGGCTTCTAATTATTTCGCGCTCTGTGGTGATTTTGGATACGGTTTGTTTCGAATTGATGCCGACAGGGGCGGAGCTGGACAGACACTCTTTAGAGTGGTACCTGCGAACGGGTCTATGCAGGCGGGCATTTTTGATGCACGCGGGGTGCAAGTGTCAACAACTTCAGGGAGCATGTATTACGCTTTTGGCAAGGGACTCACAGTCAGTGGTGCACTCTCTGGTGAAGCGCCGCAACAAAAAAGCGCTGTGGTGCTTGGCGCCGAGGCGGTCATAGAAAAAGATGGTTCAGTGACCATGCACACTTCTGATGCCGAGATGCAGTTAAATCTCCCTTCGCCAGCAAATTCAGTGATCGCAGTTTCGGGAGATTTTTGGTTTGGCACTCAGGACGGAATACACGTCGTTGGGCAGCGCGCCGATGGTCCTCAGTTACTGGGGATTCAACTTGCGGGACCTATCGTGCAGCTTATACCGCTTTTGGATGGCTCTGTTGGTTTTGTTTCTGGCGCGGGTGTCGTAGGCGTTGTTGCGTACAATTAAGCGGTTGCGTTCGCGCAATATTTTTTACAAATGGCATCTTCGGCGCACGTGCTACCACGTTTTTTACAGACGGCTCTTCCGTGCCACACGAGCAAGTGGCTAAGCAATGTCCAGTTTTTTTGCGGGAAAATCGCCATTAAATCTTTTTCAATTTTTTCCGGTTTTGTTTCTTTCGTTAAACCAAACCGCTGCGCTAGTCGTCCAACGTGTGTGTCTACAACTACCCCTTCGTTTTTATTGAAGGCATTGCCAAGCACTACGTTTGCTGTTTTGCGCGCAACGCCTCTAAGTTTCACAAGGTCTTTCATGTTGCTTGGAACTTCGCCATCAAAATCATCGATAATCATGTTTGCTGATGTGTAAAGTGATTTTGCTTTGCCACGAAAGAGCCCAATGGTTGCAATATACGGTTCTATTTTTTCGGGCGAAGCGTTTGCGTAGTCTTGCACTGTTGGAAATGCTTTGAATAATGCAGGGGTGGCTTTGTTTACGCCGACGTCTGTTGATTGCGCCGAAAGAATAGTTGCAAATAACAACTCTAAAGGCGATTTGTAATCCAGTGCACAGTGCGCGTCAGGATACCTGGTTTGCAATGCCTTGAATAATTGGTGAGCACGTTTATTTTTTCCCGGCATAGTTTTTCATTTTTTTATTGAAGATGTAATAACTCATTGGTAATGTTAAGAACAAGCCAAGAAGCGCAATCGGCAAACCCCATCTATTTAAAGCCATTGCTTCAATTCGGTATTGCTTTGCTTCTTCATAGATGCCTAGTGAAACAAGAGCGTTGCTTTGATCCATTAACGTATTTATTTCTGGAAAGAGCCAGACAAAATCATACAAAAAGGAACTGACGCCTAAAAGAAAAAGAACAGTGACTATGTTTCGTTTCATAGCGTCACCAACTGCATGCCATCTTTCCAAGTTGTGCCATCTTCCCACATTTCCTGTTTCCAAATTGGAACGCGTTGTTTAAGTAAGTTGATTATAAACTGGCATGCGGTAAATGCATCTTCGCGATGGTCGCTTGCAACGGCGATGACGACACTGGCTTCGTCAATCGCAACCCGGCCGACGCTGTGCGTTACGCGGATATGGCGAACTTCAAGGCGATTTATAGCTTCTTCGGCAAGCTTACGAAGTTCATTCTCAGCCATTTCTTGATAGCAATCGTATTGCAAGGCTAGCAGCGCACCATGAGCAGCATGGTATTCTGGTCGTGTTCGTCCAACAAAAATACACTCGCCACCGCAACCGATCGATGGAAGCTTGCTTGCTTCCTCTACATTGACGGCATCTTTATCAAAACGTATATCTATCTGCATTTCGTGTTCCATTTTAGGCACTATCATACCACTGATGGATCAAGAAACAGCAATTTCAATGCGAGCCGGCAACGGCACAGCGCGCGAAATCTTGCAATCCATGGGCGATGGTGGTGTTACGCGTGTTCAACTGGACGCATTGCATGAAGATTTTGTGGATATGTCGAAATCGAGTTGGCGTGATTTGGCCTCAACACTCAGGCGGCTTGGACTTCGTGCCTCAGGTATTGATTTTTTGGTTCCGCCAATGTGGTGGGAAGACCAGCCAGAACGAACGCTTCAAGCGTTAATTTGCGCAGTTGGTATGTCAGAAGCCATTGGAAACGTACCAATTGGAACACGGTTTGACGAAACAAGCGAAGTTGCTGAAAACGCCATTGCCGTAGGGCAACATGCGGGTGTGTTACTTTCAATGCACGGCATTGCTCCGCCTGAAGACCCACAAGTTGGTTGGCACCTTCCACTTGCCTTGCTTGCCAAAGAGCAACGGCCAATGAAAACCTTGGTAGAAGCAAAACAAGGACCGATGGCGATTCGTTTGCGTGGCGAGATTGTTGGCGACTCCACGCTCGAATATGAAGGAAATCAAGTGGAGTTACGCGAATTGCGTGGAGTCCTCGACGCTATGCGCTGGAATCCAATACCGATTATCGATAGTTCAGGAAGCGAAGCATCCGTACTTTGTAAAGCATGGCAAGTTGCAGGACCTTGGTAGCATACAACTATGAACCACCGTGCATCTACTACGAAAGCAAAAGTTGCCATACTCACCGTCAGCGATACGCGGTCACTTGAAGAAGATAGAAGCGGTGCAATTGCAATGGAACAATTAGAAGAAGCGGGGCACCAAATTGTTCATCGCGATATTGTCTGCGATGAAGTGAATGAAATTACGCGTGTTGTTTCAATGTGGGCAAGTGACGCAGACGTTGATGCGATTGTAGTGACGGGCGGAACGGGTCCATCAAAACGTGATGTAACACCCGAGGCAATTATTCCGTTGATGACAACTACGATGCAGGGCTTTGGCGAATTGTTTCGACAGTTAAGTTACGAAGAAATTGGTTCTGCGTCCATGCTTAGTCGCGCAGACGCTGGTTGGATTGATGCAGGGAAAATTCGTACGTCGGTTTTTTTATTGCCAGGTTCGCCCAAGGCGGTATTGCTCGCCGTTAGTCAGTTAATTGCACCGCAACTTGGGCATATACTTGATGTATGTTCGTTAGAGGTGCAGACATGATTGTCGCGCACGGTATTGATATTGTAGATGTAGCACGTATCTCGACGATGCTTGAGAAGCATGGGCAAAAATTTATCGATAGGTGTTTTACCAAAACGGAACAAGCTGCAGCCGATGTTTCATCTGCAGATATGCGCGCGCAGCGTTTTGCTGCGCGGTACGCTGCAAAAGAAGCGGTACTTAAAGCGCTTGGGACAGGGCTTGCGGGTGGCATCGAATGGGTGGACATCGGTGTCTTACGAGAGGATGGCCCTCCGATGGTAACATTGCTTGGACGAGCAAAAGAAATTGCAGAGAAACAAGGTATAACGGAATGGCGATTGAGTTTGTCGCATGCCGGTGGAATGGCGATGGCAAGTGTCATTGGAATTGGAGAATCAACATGAATCGTAAAAAAGGCCCAGCACTGTATGAACTTCTTTCACCAAATAAACCTCTTGGGCAGCCGAGAATAAAGCGTTCGACATCAAAAGAGCAAGCGCCTGACATGAACCTTGACCACAATGTGTTAACACCTGGAAGATCAATCAGAGTATCGATTGGAACCATTGGTGTAATTTTGGCTGTTTCTATTGCTTTAATTGCAATTTCTTTCACGATGGGTTTTCAGCGGGGTTCAAGTATTGCACGAGAAGATTATGGGAATCGCTTTATTGAAGAGGTGACGCTTACTCCGTTGACAGAAGTGGATACACCTTTGTATAGCATAAAACCGACAGTTCCAGTGCTTAAACAGCCATCAGCCGTGTCTTTACCAGCTGGCTGGGGTCCTATTTTGAGAGACCCGCGGGTGAGGAACACTAATTATTTCACTTTGATTCAGACTTCAAAGGACGGTGCAGTACAATTAGCGTCGTTCTGTAGGGCAAAAGGGCTTGAAACATACGCCTTTTCGGGTGATAATACGCGGCTCTACCGTGTAGTTGCATTTCCCGGTTCTGTGGACCGAAACGATACCGTTGCAAAAGATGTGCGGTCCACAATTTACGCTATTGGAGCGGAATGGGCTACTACCAAGGAAGGTCGCGGAAGCGATCTGAAAGATGCTTACCAAAGTCTCTACAAATAGTAGCGACACGATTAGGAACCAGGATTATGAGTCTTCACCGAAGTTTGAAAACAAAACCAGCAGGTCTAAACCAACACCGCAACGTACTCACTCGCGCTGAACGCGTCGAACTACTTGCAGGTGAAGATAAGTTTGATAAAGATGGTGGTTCGCCCATCGGTTTACCTAAAGTTGGAAGTCGAAAGATTAAAATTGCAGGTAAGTCTAAGAAAACTGATGATGAATCAGGCGAAGAATCTAGCGAAGGGTAACTTTGGCTTCTTCGCTCGACATTGAGCGTCTACTTTCTGCACGCGTAAAAGAAATTGAAACCTCGGGTATTCGCCGAGCATGGGCACTTGCACAAGCTTGCGAAGATCCAATTAACTTGTCTATTGGGCAGCCAGATTTTTTGGTGCCTGATTCAATAAAGCAAGCTGCAATTGATGCAATTCTTGCGGATAAAAATGGATACACGCAAACTGCTGGCGATGCCGATTTGCTTGCGTCAATTCATACGCGTTTGCATGGGCAATACGGCTGGGATTTTGCTGACTCGCACCTTCAGGCGATGGTGACTGCAGGCACAGCGGGCGCTTTAACGCTTGCATGCTTGACTGTTCTTGGTCCGGGCGATGAAATTATTATTCCTGATCCCTATTTTGTGATTTACCCAACGCTTGCGCGTATTGCTGAAGCGAAAGCAGTTCTATGCGACACATACCCAGATTTCCGTATGACTGCAGAGCGTATTGAGCCTTGTATTACGGATAAAACAAAAGCTGTTTTGCTTAATTCACCAGCAAATCCAACTGGGGTTGTGTTAAGTGCGGAAGAAGTTGCAGACATCGTAACGCTTTGTCGGGACCGAAATATTTTGTTGATTACCGACGAAATTTATGATGAATTTGTTTTTCCGCCAACGGAGCATGCAAGTCCTGCTTCAACAAGTGAGGACGTGCTTGTCATTCGTGGGTATGGAAAAACATATGGATGTACTGGCTGGCGCATGGGGTACGCTGCTGGTCCTAAGCCGCTCATTGATGCTATGTTGAAACTTAAGCAACAAACATTTGTTTGTGCGCCATCTGTATTGCAGCATGCGCTTGTAAACGCGTATGACATTGATCTTTCTCCACTGATTAATCGGTTTGCAAAGCGAAGAGATATGGTCGTTGATATTCTTGGGGATGTTACGGAGTTGGTTGTTCCTGATGGAGCTTTTTATGCCTTTCCCAAAAT
>CAWLAZ010000006.1:0-20609 GCA_963854955.1 Phycisphaerae bacterium
CGACACCGGTTCAAACGCAACACTCGGACTTACAAGCACTGCTTCATCCACACTTGGCATGTATATAAATGACGCTACACAAGATGTATGGCAACTCATCCAACCTCCATTTGGTGCACAAACCCTAGGCGCTACGTTTACATGGGGCAGCGGTGAGAGTGGCGATGGTTTTGCGTGGGCTGACCTTTCCTACGGCGACTTTTTTTCTTACTCATTCAATAACCTCGACGGTATGGAAAATACATTCGATGAGGATGCATTTCAATTCGTCAGTTGGGCGAATGATGGCTGGGAAGTTGTTTCTACTAATGGGTTCAATATTGACGGCACAAGCGTTTTTACCGGAATAACAATTCCAGGACCACCTGCAGCGATGCTTATTGCTGCCCTTGCACTGAACCGACGTCGAAGACGCCACTAAACAACGCACTATTCGCTAAAATTACAGCATGACTGAATCTAAATCACTTGCTTCTGGGCAAGCTATACTTTTTGGCTGGATTGGCATCCTGCTTATCCGAATTGTAGTCCCTGCATGGATTATTTTTGGCGCACTTCAAAAAGCGCTCGGCGGGACACCAAAATCATTGCCGCGGTCTGTGCTTGATGCTGGCAGTATGGTTGGCATTGACGATCATTTCTTTTTACTTGCCTCTCTCGTATCCATCGAATTTTTCTTTGTTGCATGTATGCTTTTTTGCTCAAAGTTTGCTAAGCGCGCATGCATCGTCATGCTCGCCACTTTCCTTATTGTTCTTGCCGCTGAAATGTTTGGATATGGAAATTTTGAAAGTTGCGGTTGCTTCGGAGAAAAATCGCTCTCCCCAATGGCTATGTTTGGTATAGACCTCGCGTTACTTTTGGGTGTTCTTTTTATCAAACCGCGAACATGCATCACTTCCTCGAACAAACGAATCCTGAGTCTCATTCTTGTTCCAATAGTTACATTGGGCGCATGCCTCTTCACGTTTAATGCAGTGATGCAACATAAACCAACTCCAATAATCATTGACGACGGCACACAAGCAACCACGCTTCCATCTTCGTGGTATCCACAAGATGTAAGTAGCTGGATTGGAAAATCCGTTGATGATGTCCCCCTCATTGGGTGGGTCAAAGAATGGCCTCACGATATTAGCGAAGGCAAGCAGTACATTATTTTTTATTCATTGACATGCGACCATTGCGAAGCATTGCTCTGGGAATATTTTGAGTTTCCCACAGTGCCAACTACGCTTGTCGCCATCCCGCAATCAACCGATGGTTTTAATTACGACGGCGCTTTTGAAAACCCCTGTTACGATTGCGACAAAACTGAGTTACGCATTGGCGCTGATTGGATCATTGGGACTCCACTCGTTATTGCACTTGACAACGGCATCATTACATGTGCCACTGAAAATGAAGATTATGAGGCGCCGGCATGTCTGATCCACTAAAACCTGTTCTTGAACGTATTGAAAAAGATTTTGATGGTGCTGTCGAGCGCCTGCAAGCTTTTTTGCGAATTCCAAGTATAAGTACTGATCCCGAATATAAAAGTGAAGTTCGCCGATGCGCTGAACACATCACAAACGACTTGCAGTCTATTGGACTTGAAGCCGTGATGCACGACACCATTGGTCACCCAATGGTCGTTGCTACAGACGATAGCGCAGGTCCTGATGCGCCTCGAGTTTTATACTACGGGCACTACGATGTGCAACCAGTTGAGCCGCTAGACGAATGGACTGTGCCGCCTTTTGATGGCGCCGTTCTTGAAGGATCTCGCGGCAAACGTTTTGTTGCCCGCGGTGCTGCCGATGACAAGGGGCAACTCATGACGTTTGTTGAAGCAATACGCGCTTGGAAACAAGTGCACGGTTCACTGCCTGTCCGAGTCGTCATCCTGCTTGAAGGCGAAGAAGAAAGCGGCAGCGAATCACTCGTCCCCTTTTTAAATGAACACAAAGAAGCACTGCAAGCAGATACATGCATCGTGTGCGACACCGGTATGTGGGACGAAGACACACCAGCAATCACAAGTCGCTTACGTGGACTTGTCTACATCGAGGCAACACTGCACGGGCCATCACACGATTTACACAGTGGCAGTTACGGTGGATCCGTAGTGAATCCCGCGAACGCACTCGCAAAAATCATTGGCCAGTTGCATGACGACGATGGGCGTATTCAAATAGATGGTTTTTACGACGATGTTGCCGAAGTGAGTGCAGAACAAGTCGAACAATGGAACTCTCTTGGTGACGCCGATGCGCTCACGCTAGAAAGTTCGGGTGCAAAGGCAACGTTTGGTGAAAAGGGCTATTCCACACTTGAGCGCCTATGGTCACGACCAACTTGCGATGTAAACGGTCTCTTCGCTGGCTACACCGGAGAAGGCGCAAAGACAGTCATAGGTGCAAAAGCAACAGCAAAGATAAGTTGCCGTCTTGTTGCGCATCAGAAACCAGAACAAATTGAAAAAGCACTCTTCGCATTTCTCGAGGCACGAACACCTGAAGGTTGCCACTGGGACTTAAAAAGTTTTGGCACTGCCCCTGCTATTGCCGTGCCAACTGAATCGCCTTGGCTCTCTGCGGCAAGCGATGCACTCACAAGTGTATTTCCTAAACCCGCGGTGCTCATCGGTACAGGTGGTTCGATTCCTGTGGTTGGCGAGTTCCAAGAAATACTTGGTGTTGACACCGTGATGGTCGGTTTTTCATTAGACGACGATTTGATTCATGCGCCAAATGAAAAGTTCGAAGTCTCTTGCTATAGAAGAGGAATTCTTTCGCAAGCCGCGATACTAGAAGCGTATGCAAACATTTCTTCGTAGTTTTTTAGTACTCTTGTTTGTGACTTGCACAGGTCACGCGGATGATTATTCCATCACTGTCAACTCCATTGGCGTAGGCAACCATTGGCGAGCGGGTGACGTGACACCAATTCAGGTGACCATTCACTCCAATGTCAACACGCCAATTTCAGTATGGGTACAGTGGGAAGTTCCCGATGCAGACGGTGATACTGTTCTTTGGGGAAGAGCAGTAACCACTTCGCCGATGTCCGACACTTCAACGTGGCTCTATGCACCAACACGTGGCTGGGACACGAACGATACAAGTTGGCCCGTTCGCCTTCGCGAGTTTATTGACAACGAGCCTACCGGCGAACTTGCAATCATTCGTTTTTCACCAAAGTCAATCGGCGCTTTAAGGGTACCCAATCGAATGGGCTCTATCGCCATCTTTGGCACGAGGCGACTTGGTCTTGGCAATTATTTACCTGTATCGCCTGAAGTAAAACACGAGAGCACCATGCTTGTCTCTGGACTTACATCAAATGATCTGCCCGATGCTTGGCCTAGTTTCGAATCACTTGAAGCACTTATCTGGGCTGACACTGCACCCGAGTTTTCGTTTAGACAGACAAAAGCCATTGAAGAATGGGTTGCTCGTAGTGGGCACTTTTGCATAACTTTGCCCAACATCGGTGACCCATGGGCGCTTGGTACACAAAACGCCCCGCTTGTGGACCTTACCTCTGGAATGCAAGCACAACGAATAACCATTCCACTAGACAAACTAAAAAATATTCTTGGCCGAGAAAATGATTGGAAACAAATGCTCGTTTCGGTCCAGGTGTTTGGAAACATACGAGACCAATGGGACCCAAGCATTACACCGTTGTTCTGGCTTGAAGATGGAAGTGTTATTGCAGTGCAACGAACATACGGCTTTGGCACTGTTTCTATCATAGGTATCGACCTTGCAAGCGGGCAACTTGCTTCACTTGGTTTACCCGAGGCAGATGTATTTTGGAATCGCATTTTTGGCAAACGAAACACTACGCCTTCAGCAATTACACTCAATCAAATGAAAACGAGGAACACGCTTTCAAACGCAATTTCAAAAGTTTCACTTCTACCTGCAGGCAAAATGATTGCGCATAAAATTGCCATGACTGCTGCAGCAAGCGGAAAACTTGGCATAGTGTTTTTACTTATTGTTGCATATTGGCTCATTGGCGGACCACTTGGATATTACTTTTTGCATCGCCGAAATAAATTGCAATGGACTTGGTTATTTTTTACAGGGACAGCTTGTTTGTTTTCTGTCAGCACATGGTTGCTTGCAATGCGCACATCCGGCATCGCCGTCCCTCTAAAGCATGTCAGTGTGATTGATCATGTCTACGGTGGAAATGGGCAAAAAGTAACTGGATGGTTTTCACTTTTCCTTCCTCGGTTCGGAAGCACGAACGTTTCATTGCACGGAAATACCAGTAACCTATTGCTTCCGTGGACACCACCTGATGCTTCCATGACCCCCGACTTTATTGACAATCGGGAAGTCCGCGTCAATATTGACCATGTGCCGCACTCGTTTGACCAGCCGTCTCGTGCAACGACTGCAAACTTCGCCTACGATTGGACCGGTGGAATTGAGCACTCTTATTACAAAACGCTCCTCCGCATTGACCCTCAGGACAAACCAAGAGTGAACGGTTCAAAGTTACGCGGAGTAATTACGAATAACGCTTCTACTCCTTTACACGATGTGTCTATTATTTGGATAACAAATGAGCATGCCTCGATGCATGGAAGTGGAGGTGTGCTCAACAACATGTATGCATGGCGAATTCCAACACTAAAATCTGGCGAAAGTATAGACTTCTCCACGTTGCTCGCCAACGCCACATCAACCTTCACGAACGCCGTTGACCGTAGGTATCAGATTGAAGACCTATTTGGGCGGAGTATCGTTACATCAAAAACTTGGAGAAGTAAAATGGAAATGCTTACGCTGTATTCACATTTAACTCCACCTACATATATAAAAAATGCGACGGCAAAACAAGGGCCTGCTAGCTATCACGCCATTCGCGAAGGCGGCAGAGCGTTAGACTTAACCACTTGGTTCAGCAGGCCGTGCTTGATTGTTCTTGGATTTTTCCCTCACGCACCGATCCCTGTCACTATCGCCACCGATGGTGTTGAAATTGTTGAAAGCGAGGGCTCTACATTTCTTCGATGGGTGTATCCTTTAGAGCAAGCACCATGATTCAGACAACTAATTTGACACGTAAATACGGCGACCTTATCGCGCTCGATAATCTCAATCTTGAAATTGCGCAAGGCGAATGCTACGGGTTTATTGGTCCAAATGGCGCTGGCAAAACGACAACGATTAAAATCTTATCTACTCTTTTGAAACCAACTTGGGGCGAAGCCAGAGTAGATGGAAAAGTAATTGGGTATCAAAATCCAGAGATTCGCCCAGTCATTGGATACGTGCCTGATTTCATGGGGTCGTACGATGCTATGAACGTGAATGAATACCTCGATTTTTTTGCGACATGTTATGGTTTAAGTGGTTCGCAACGATTACGTGCCGTTGGTGACGTGCTTGAACTTACAGATTTGAATTACAAAGCAACTTCGCAAGTTGCGGGTTTAAGCCGCGGCATGAGCCAGCGACTTTCCATTGCCCGAGTGTTATTGCATGACCCTAAAGTGCTCTTGCTAGATGAACCGGCATCTGGTCTTGATCCACGTGCTCGAATTGAGATTCGTGAACTGTTGAAAGAGTTACATCGAATGGGCAAAACTATTTTAATTAGCTCGCACATTTTGCATGAACTTGCCGAGTTTTGCACGAGCGTTGGGATTATTGAGCAGGGCAAATTATTGTTCTCTGGAAAAGTGGATGACATTCTTGCCAAAGCAAAAGTTGGCCAAGTCATTCAGATCGAAGTAACCGAACGAGAAGAAGATGCCGCAACGCTCTTGCGATCTGTTGATGGTGTTAGTTGCGTTGACATTGTGACCGTGCATGGACAACATCGGATTGATATTACTGTCGATGCAACGGCTTCACTTGATATATCAGAACTCCCAAACCGACTTATCGCGCAGGGTTTTCGCATCAAGGCAATGCAAACCGAAAAAGTGAATTTAGAAACTGCCTTCATGCGCCTCACCAAAGGCCTCGTCAGCTAACTCCACTCCCTTCCTCCCCCCACATTTTTAGGGTCGGGCACTGGATCAGGTCCATTTGAATAATGCTAAAAACTGCATGAAAACACTTGTCATTGACGTTTAATCGCCTTTTATCTTTTTTATCCGGGGGTCGGGTCATTGACCCGACCCTGGACCCGACTCTCGCCCCGACCCTGACTCGACCCTGGGCTCGACCCTGGACCCGACCCTATGTGTACAATGGAAACATGGCCCTGAGAAGGATAAAATTGCTTGCAGATCGTGCCCAACAAGGCGTCGATGCTCTTGCGTGCGCACTTGAAGAAGGCCTCGCAGATGTGGTTACGTTTCACCCAGAACAATGTGAAGATGTTGACATCGCAGTGGCAATAGGTGGAGATGGGACGCTCATCAAGCACGGCAGAACACTCGCAAAAGAAGAAATTCCTCTTGTCGGCGTAAATAACGGCCGCCTCGGCTTCCTCGCTCGATTTAATGTCGACTCGCTCATCAAAAACCGGAAGGTAGTTTTTTCAGATGCGCCGCATACACTCAACGCAACGCTCCTTGCTATTTCGGTCGATGGCAATCCGCCAACCATAGCCATGAATGAAGCAATGATTGCAGCAGGGCCTCCCTTTCGTATTTTAGAACTTGGCCTCACAATCAACGGCATCCCAGCACCCACATTACGTGGCGATGGCATAATTGTGTCAACACCCACGGGATCAACTGCGCACAATGTTTCCGTCGGCGGACCTATTGTTGACCCATCGGCGAATGCTTTTATTATGACACCCATTGCAGCGCATTCCCTTGCAGTGCGACCAATTGTTCTAGATGGGAAGGCAACAATCACCGTTGAAATGAAACAAGCAAACAAAGGGACTTCTCTGGTCATCGATGGTCAAGTACACTGCACCATGCAAAAAGGCATGAAAATACACGTAGAACAATCCCAACATTCCCTCTCCATTGTGCTTAACCCAGAACTTTCCTATTGGAACACATTAGTAGACAAACTTCACTGGGCAGCACCGCCCGAGCTACAAGAAAAACAAAACGATCAATGATTGACATCAAACAACTTCGCGAAAATCCACAACGGTTCATCGATGGTGCTTCAGAAAAAAATATTTCTGTAGACATCGCCACCCTTCTTGACCTTGATGAGCAACGTCGATTAATCACAAAGCAACGAGAAGAACACCGCGCGGAACAAAAAAAGATTTCAAAAAAAATTGGTCCTCAAATCGGAAAACTAAAAGGGCAACTTAAGTCTTCCGGTGAAGAAGAACGCGCAGAAATAGAAACCGCACTCGCTGAACTTGAAGCGAAGCCCCTTGCACTAAAAAATGAAATTCAACGGCTTGATGATTCCATTTCACAGATAGATCCAAAATGGAAATCACTACTTTTACAAATCCCTCAGCCTGCGGATGCTGATGTCCCTAAAGGGAAAAGCGCTGATGACAATGTGCAGCTGCGTACATGGGCGCCTGAAAACTACGACCTTACACAGACATTCGCTGCTAACCGAGGTTTTAAACCAAAGACTCACCTTGAACTTGTGCATGATTTAGAACTTGCGGACTTTGAGCGAGGCGTAAAAATGTCTGGCACACGCCACTATATGATGACCGGCAACGGCATGCGCTTGCATCAAGCGATGTTGCATTTTGCTTTTGACTTAATCACAAACGAACATGATTTTACACCGATGTCTGTACCTGTCATCTTGCGTGAAGAATGTATGGTTGGCACAGGTTTTTTCCCGACAGGCCGAGATCAAGCGTACCACATTGAAGAATCGAAGCGAGGCGCAGGGCATGATTTATACCTTGCCGGCACCGGCGAAGTTGGCTTGATGGGCATGTACGCGGATGAGATTATCCCTAGCGAAAAACTGCCCATAAAAATGGCGACTGTCTCTACATGTTTTCGAAGGGAAGCTGGCGCGGCTGGCCGAGACACCGCTGGACTCTATCGAATTCACCAGTTCGACAAAGTCGAACAAGTTGTTATTTGCAAGGCTGACGAAGAAGAAAGCAGGACATGGCACAAACTTATGCTTTCAATTGTTGAAGAACTTCTTCAAAAACTTGCGCTTCCGTACCGCCTATTGCAATGCTGCACGGCTGACTTAGGGTCAAAAAATGCAGACATGATTGACATCGAATGCTGGATGCCCGGCCGTGGAAAACTTGACGCAAACGGAAAACCTTCAGGAGACTGGGGCGAAACGCATTCCGCATCACGACTTTACGATTACCAATGCCGTCGATTGAACACACGGTACCGTGATGATGAAGGCAATACAGTGTTCGCACATTCACTAAACAACACCGTTCTTGCTAGCCCACGTATCTTAATTCCATTGCTTGAAATGCACCAACAAAAAGACGGCTCAGTTGCTGTCCCATCTTGCTTGCAACCATATATGAATGGCTTACACGTACTTGAAGCAGCCACTACATCCGCAACAACATGAATAAAGAAGTTGTGCCACTTCCAGTTCGTCGGCACAAACTAGTCGCTCCCGTTCGCAAAGTCATCGGTGATCAAGACGTAGTGATTGGCGTGAGTGGCGGCGCAGATTCCGTTGCGCTTCTCCTTCTGTGTGTTGCTGGTTCTCTGCAAGAGAGCGCACAGTACAAAATTGTCGCAGGCCATATCCATCATGGACTTCGCGCCGATTCGGACGACGAGCAAATTTTTGTTGAGACATTATGCAAGAATTTAGGCGTCGAGTGTATCACCAAACGAGTTACTGTATCTCCTATAAACGGTTCGTTAGCAGCAGGCGCACGTGATGCTAGGTACGAAGCGCTCCTTGCAATTGCGCAAGAATCTAACTGCTCTGCAGTTGCAGTTGCGCACCATGCACAAGACCAACTAGAAACAATGCTTATGGCGCTTTGCAGAGGCGGAGGACTAAGAAAACTTTCTGGCATTGCACTCGCACGTCCGCTCTCTCCTGATATAAACCTCTTTCGCCCTTTGCTCCATGTTGAAAAGATAGAACTTGAAGAAATTTGCACACTTGCAAACACACAATGGTGCCAAGACCCTACAAACAATGATGTGTCAACACCCCGCGGGCGTCTTCGTAAAGATGTCATTCCCGTTCTTCGCGAGTTATGGAATGCCTCAGACAGACATGCCGCAAATGCTTCGACACTGTTGCACGCAGCAGCAGATGTTTTTCATGCAAGCGTACTCGACGGATGTATCTGGAACCGAGATGTATTGGCAGAACTTCCGTTTCCAATCATCAACGCGACTCTCCAACAAGCGATAGGTGAACGAGCGACATTTGAAACGATTCACTCAATCAGCGAGGCGGTTATCGATTCAAACACCAATGCTCGGACGTTTCAACTCAAAGATGGATGGGAAACACGCATTACTTCTAAAAAAGTGTCTGTAGTTCACTCGTAGACGGCAGGTCCTGCCATGACGACTTCCCCATGGTCGTTGTAACGGTACGTTAATGTTCCGCCAACACTTGAAACATAAAAAAGCCCCGATGCACCTGAAGCAACAAACACAGAAGCGCCACCTGTTCCTGAAGCATGGGTATTTCCAACACCGCGTTCGTAGGTAGCGCACGTCGCGTATTGTTCACCGTCTTTGCGTGCGAAATGCACGTTCATACCATCTGCAAACAAACTATCAGATGAAATCGTTTCTCCTAATTCGGCACGTAATTTGAGTGGGTCTTCCTCTGTCCAATAGACGACGTTTGGATTACCCATATCGACGTACACCAGTTCAGGGAACGCTGGCAAAACTAAGTGCTCTTTTTTAGGAACACATAAGGTTACTTCGACCTCGTTGCATGACTCTCGAACAATACAATTGCTCACGCCAGCAAGCGTCCGAATTGTCAACTCGTTTGATTGCACAAGCTTACTTCGAACCAGATGCAATGCCACGCACCGCAAACCATTACCGCATTGTTTCGCCTCAGTTCCGTCCATGTTAAAGACACGCATGAATGCATCTGAGGATTCATCTTCCGTCACAATAAGTAATCCATCGGCTTCACCGATGTGTTCAATTAATTTTCCTGGATTGCCTTCGCCAAAATGCACGAGAAATCGATTGCTCGCTCCGTGCATAAAGAAATGTTCTTGACTCGTCATAGAATGATACCTACTAAAAAACTCACGCCTAGGAATACTTTTATATAAAAGACTCTTTTATTTATCGGCAATTCCAAAAAAGAACATCCTATCAATGCATGCAACCTTTGTTGCCTCGAAGCAATCGAACCGTGGAGCGGGTCATTTTTATACATGTCTATGTTCTGCGTTTGCGCAAGTGTGCCAAGAGCTGAAGCCATAATCATTGCACCCTCATTTGTAATACACCCATCGCCAAACTCTCTTGAATTGTCCACTGCAGCATACGCGTCAGCTTGTTCTTCGAATTGCCTTGAAACAAGAACGATCGCAAGCACTACGCCTGCCAATTGAGTGACCATAGCAAATGCGCCACCCAATTCAATATGCATAAATCTATACACCCTATCCAGCCAGAGCATGGCGGTAACAGCTGTTAAAATCATACATGGGATGTGCCAATATTTGTGGTGCCCAAACTCGTGCGCAGTAACAGACAGTAACTCTTTGGTTGACAACGTTGCAATCAACTTGTCGGTTAACACAATAGTTTTAGGCTGAAACAGAATGCCAATTGCAAGAGCATTCATAATTCGATTATGTGTATTCCAGACGAAAATTCTTATTTTTCGCAGTCCTGAGCGATAGCCAACTTCGATGATCGAACATTGCAATTGATAATTCTTCATGGGCTTGGTCGAAAGTATTCGCGTAACAAAAAATGGGGCGCAGCTCAAAAGGATGAAAAAACTAACTAACTGAATACCACTGTCAAATTTTTCGAAACCAAAAAGGGAAATACTATTGCTTATAGTTACGAGCAAGGCAACCGGTATAAATAAAAGCAAGATATCAAGACGGAATCTGTGCGACACCCAAGCAATCCTATTTTGTATTGGCGAGGCTACAAACCACAATACACCGAGCCAAAAAAACGCTGGCAACAACACACAAAATTCAGTCAGAATAAAATATTCGCCCACATACTCCCTTACAAGGAACGCCCACGAAAAAACAAAAATAGATGCGCCCCAACTAAACAAAATCGCAAACGTCGCAAACAACGGTGTTATTTTTGTACAGCGCATACATTTTGCCGCCACGACACTTAGCAAAGGCAGCAAGAGCAAACAGATTACCAAGCCAATAAAATTCGGACTATCACCTGTCATATATCCTTTAGTTGCGACAGTAACCATCACCAACATAAATAACGAAATTGGGCGAATCATTATCGTTTAATAACACCTAAATCAATTACAACATTTCCGTGTCGATAATAGTCGACATTCATCGTGTTCTTATCGACGAATGTAAACACCAAACAGTTAGCACGCGTGTTTGTAGCGTAATTCTTATCGCCTAACCCTGGGCCTGCATGATCGCCGTTTCGGAATTTCTGTGCATGAAAATGAAAATGAAACAACGCGGTATACGCAGCATCGAACATATCTTGAGAAGCATTGAATCGAAGATCATGGTGCCGCACTTTTGGTTCAAACTCGAGTATTTCAAAACGCCCTTGTTTATCTAATGCAATAACACCACCGTACTCTGTACTTTCATCAACGTTGTCTCGTGTTGCGTAATCAAAAAGGTGCGCCCGAACTTGTGGAACATCTAAAGCAGCAAGCGCTATTTCAATCGCAGCGGCATCGCCCCACGTTATCTCTTCTTGATACGATCGCAGCATTTCACTTTGCGGATCGTATGCACCGCCTCCTTCTGTTTCGGAGTAATGTTTTTGGTTTGCAGTGGCATCTGAAATACCGCGCACCATTGTTGGCACGCTTCTTGTGAACGCATCCTCTTTTCCATGTCGTGCTAAAGAAACGGCAACTGGAATATCCCGTATCTCAACATGTGCGCGACGCTCGCTATCGAGTTTATTCAATGCACCAATTGCTTCTTGCCAAAATGAATCGTATTCCGGTTTAGCTAACTCGCGTATCCATAAAATTTCTTCTCGACAAAGCGGCACAATTCCTAAATCAAGTTTTGCTTTTTGCAAATCAAGAAAGAACATATCGTCACTTTCGAAGCTTGTTTCGGCAAGCAGTGCAATCAACTTGTCCCGTTGTCCGAGGCGGTGCAAGAGTTCCCAACAGCGCGTTCGATATCCTTGCTTCCAAGATTTTTTCTGCGCGAGCATTGAATCAAAAACCAGTGTAGCAATATCTGCATCGGTGTACATTCTTTTGAGGGCAATGCATTCTGGTCGCTCGTTATCTGTTTTAACAAAGATAGTGGTACTTGCCCACGAACTTATAAGGGCTTCGTGTAATTCTTTTACATCTTCTTCAGCAATCCACGTACAGAGTTCCAAGAGCCAAGTCCAGTTATTGAGGCGAGGAAGCCGCTGGCGAATTGTGCGTATAGTGCCTTCCCTGTCGACCAACCATAATCTCGTAAGAGCTGCCATTCTTGCATCGTTTGTGTACCCTGGCGTCCAGAGGATGCGGTGCATCAGTTCTTGGTAATCGCTGTCTGCAAGCCCAACACTCGTATCGAGCAATTCCATCGCTTTAAGGTGAACCTGAGGAGAGCGCCCCGTTTCCTTCAATATGGCTGAAGGATTGTGAATAGTTTGACCGCCGCAGTTCAATACTGCTGTGGCAACGAGGAGCGAGAATACTAATCGAATCATGTTTACAGTGTACAACCGCTAGCGAAGTAAACGACTTCCGCATACTATTTAACTATATGGGAAACGACAACGCTAATTCCACCTCGCCACTCTTCAAAGAAGTATACGAAGTCATCGAACTTATCCGTCCAGCTATTCAGGCAGATGGTGGGGATATTGAATTAGTTGAAATCGATGAAGACGGCATGGTTGGTATTCGTTTTCTTGGCGCTTGCATTGGGTGTCCTTCGCTTGACATGACGCTTCAGGCAACCATTGAATCCACACTAAAGGATCGCATCGATGCGGTCTGCGGTGTCAAAGCCGTCGAATAGCTTTTAAACGCAACTTATTGCCATTTCAAGGGTTGTGGAACATTTGTGGATATTTATTCCTCGCTCTTTGTTTCGTCACTTGCTACTATAGATACTGGTGGTTCGCGCAGGCCGCGCGATATTTCTCATTTGGAAATGGCGACAGGAGGTTCGCAGTATGCTTGTAATAACACGAAGAGAAGGTGAAGAAGTTGTGATTGGTGATCCTAACAATCCAATTGGAACCGTACGAATTGCGTCTATCAAGGGCGATAGAGTTCGGATTGCGTTTGATTTCCCACGCGAAGTTGCCGTCCATCGGCATGAAATTGCGAACGAAATTATACAAAATGGCCCTGCAATCGCAGGTAAAATCCGCCCAACTGGCGCAAAACCTAGATAAATATTCGCATGCATTCTCAAGAGATACGCATTTCTGTACCCAATAGGGTCAGGTATTTTTAAACTGAATAGGAATGTATTCCCCAGAGGCGCTTGTCCGCTAAAAAAAGAAGGCCCGCGGCATGTGGTGGGTCATGCCGAGGGCCAAAGAAGGTTGGCCAAGCATAACGCTTGACCGACTTGAGGAATGGTTCTCGACCCGGGCAGGAGTCGAGAACCGATGTTGATCAGTACCTTACGTCCGTGCAGGTACTTTCTCGCCTATGAGCCATCCTTGGCTCGCAAAATGCAGTAGGAACTGCGTATATTTCATGCAAGGTGGTAGTGTCGTCCCTGACGCAGTCCCCCTTGCGAACAGAGCATCCGTGCTCCATCGTAGAAATCAAATGTGTAAAAAATCTCATGGTCTTTGCGCTCTGCTCTTCCTGACTCGATCCATAAGATCTCGTAGTTGCTTCGGCATTATCTCTTCTTGAGACGATTCCAAGCTGCTTGCGTTCACGACTTCCAAATGAGTCTGGACACCAAGCAGCATTGCTTGACGGTCTATTTGTGCAAATTTGAGCAGTTTCTCGGGAAGGCGAATTCGACCAGCTTTGTCGATTTCGAGTCGGCTTGTCTTGGAAAAAATCTCTCGAGCTAATTCCATCTCTACATCCGCTTGCAGTCCTGATTGCTCGAGCATACTCGCCCAAGCTTCGAACTTGCGTTCTGGCCATAACCAAATCGAATCGTTTGGTCCCGGAGATGCATACACAACCGGCGATCCGTCTTCCGTAAGAAAAGCTTGGCGCATCTCTTTTGGTATAGAGATTCGTTGCTTTTCGTCGATAGACCGTTCTGTTTCGCCTGTAAATAACATTGTGTAGAGTTTGGTTCTTCATTACCAATCGCCCCCACAGTACCCCACCTTTCCCCATTATGCAACACTTTATCAAAAAAAGATGAAGTTGTTTGTTCTCGGACGTTGCAATCTGCCTACATTGTGGCATCTTAAGTATAGTTGGTACAATAAGTTCCAACGTTTTTATACCTTTGATTACAATATGTCCGAACAAGAACCCAATCCACAACTCATCCACAGTGCCTTGCGATTGTTGCCGTCTGCTACGTTTGTACTCACATGTGCCCACGATACGGTTCGCGACGGCATCCTGACAAATTGGGTGCAGCAATGCAGCACAGACCCTCCGATGCTCATTGTTGCAATTCCGAAGGGACAGCAAATAGAACCCTTGCTAAGGGATGCAAGAGCATTTGCTCTTTGCCTTGTGCCTCCAAATGACCGTAGAGCAATGCGTTTGTTTAGTAAGCCGCATGAGCGTGATGAAGATCCCTTTATCGCAATCCCAACAATAAAAGCGCGCACAGGCATGCCGATTTTACCCGAGTCTAGACTGTGGTTTGACTGCAGACTTGAAGGTCACTTATCACCCGAAGCAGACTGCCGTTTATATTTGGGGAGAGTCGTTGCAAGTTTCATTGCACCAAAACTTCAAACCCAAGAACTAGTTGCAAAAACGACTAAACACAAACGTGTTGTACGAGTAACGACGACTGCAGTGCAAGCAAGAAAATAACTACTGCCTTCTCGGCTCAATGTTATCACCAAGGCGACCGGTGTAATGTTCATAGAATAATTTAGCCACTGCATCACCTAAGTTGACAGCGAGTTCTTCAGACAACTTGCGAACTTCTCCAGAACCAACAAGCCGACTAGGAGCAATGTTCGTTACCACGGCTTGCACTGGATAGGAGTTTCCTGACAAAGGAAACATCCGCTCACGTTTTTTTGCGTTGATAACTTTAACATTGCAATTGGCAATCGGCTTTGCGGTGTGCCCATCACTGGTTAAGGCAAATCCTGTTAACTCAACATAGATAATAACTTCTGCATCGACTAATGCAGCGAGTTCATTTATTGGAATCGGATTTCCGTATCGATCGCCGGTCGAGCTCACTCGCAAAATATCTCTTGGCGACACCATTGTTAGAAGGGTATCGTTTTGTAAAAGGTCATCTGTGATTTTATCTGCAAGAAGTCGACGCAACCGAGTTGGGTGCATGACGTTCCTTCGATCGTCAACAAACACCACCGTTCGAACATCGGGCAATTCGCACATTGCAGTTTGCGACGGATCAGAAGACGTAACGTAATGCACAACAGATGCAATGTTGCAAGAAGACAACAAGCCAACGGCTAAAACGGCGGCAAGAAGAATGAAATGCTTCATGAATCTAACTCCGGTCGATAGCGATCTGGGTGCTTCGGCTCTTCGTGCATATAGAACAACCAAGCCGTTTGCTTAATAAATTCAGCAAGTAACCCGCGTTCAATGGTCGCTTCGCTTGCTTCTTCGCGAGTCAGGTTACTTATTTTTTGGGGGAACGATGCACGAATGTCGTACATGTCCACAAAACCATCGTCTTCATAACTGCTTGATTCAATCACGCCCACCGACGCAGCGCAGTATCCTTCCCAGAGCCACTGATTCCCTGGCGGTGTCAGTGAATAATTATGCAAGTCTATAAAAATGACTACATCCACTTGCAATGATTTTGCAATATCTGTTGTGGGCATAGCTGACCACTGCGGCGTTTCAAACTGCCATCGTGCGACAGCGCTCGGGTGTAACACGCTTGCGCCTTCTGCATACATCGCAATTCTTCCAGCAACGCCCTCGGCAATAACGTTTGAAATACCTGGATGATCGTAATGCACTGATAAATCAGTATCAATAACTACCGCGACTTTCTTCCCTGCAAGGGAATAGTCTGCATCCTTTTCAATAAGCATTTGGTCTTCCATCGCCTGCTTCCCAGCGCCAATAAAAGCGAAAACCGAACAACCACTAACAACCGCTGTTGAAATGAGCGCCAATACAATAATACTTACACGAATCATACAATACCTCGATGCAATAAAATTTTGAAACCCCAAGAGATGATTGCCAACACGGCAACAATTAAAAACAATTTTGATGGCGCATATCGATACAGCAACCAGTGAAAAGAATAGCCTGTGATTGCTGTTATCAATCCACCGATTGCAACAGTAATTGCCGAAAGCGCCAACAGCATTCCCATTGGTTGCGCCATGAACGCAGCGGGAAGTTCGCCACGAACTGCATGACTCCAAGCAGTCGTCATTCCACATGTTGGGCAAGGCATGTTTGCCGCAAGTATCCAACCGCATGTTGGTAGACCAAGTTGTTGATGCGTCCCAATACCTTCAGCTGCTGGAGTAAGAAAAAAAGCAATGCCCAACAGCGCAAGCGCTGCGATCGAAACGCTCAGCGCATACAAGCGACGAGCACGTTCCGTTTTTACGGGAATGTGGTATTCAATTGTTGCCTCTTCAGAATCCATACAAAGCACAGGATACCCGCAATTGAAGCGTTTTTGCACTATGCCTGTATCATGTATGTTGAATGCTTTGGATTGATGGACATATTGACCTTGCGTACGTCGCCTTGCAAGGCAGAAACATACTGCAACCGTGTCCCGGTCATGAAAAAACATGTATATCGATTCCAGACCTAACCAAAAGTCCTATCGCTACTTTTTTCGGGACTATTTACACATCTCCCAACGACGACACAGTTGGGTACGGAGCATCAGCAAACCGTGCCGCTTCTTTTGAAGCAGGGTCAAAGCAACTTAACGTTTACCAAGCGCTTGTAAAATTGGGTGCCGTCACTATGCAACATACGGGCTGTGTTTGCACAGAACAACTTTCTATGTTGTTGCTGATGGAAGGCGCTGATCCCATACGCTCATCAGAAGACGTATCGTGGTGGGCAAATCAAGGACTCCGCGCTGTTGGACTAACGTGGTCAACAGGCACCCGTTACGCCGGCGGAAACAACTGCTCACACGGAATTACAGATGAAGGAAGAGACGTTGTGGCATCGCTCGATGAACATGCCATTGTGCACGATGTGTCGCATCTTTCCGATGCGTCATTTGATGATTTAATTTCAATAGCCAAAGGTCCTATTATTGCAAGCCACTCGAACAGTAGGTCCGTGTTACAAAGTGATGCACAGCGACACTTGCGAGATGACCAAGCAATAGAAATCTTCAGCAGGGGCGGCGTTGTTGGCCTTAATTTATGCACGCAATTTTTATCAAAAACGTTTGATAAAAACAATACCGACGCAACAATCGACGATTGCGTTGAACACATTTTGCACTTCTGTGATCTTGCTGGTGATAAAATGCACGTTGCACTTGGTAGTGATTTTGACGGGGGTTTCTCTACGAAATACTTACCCGTCGGATTAAAACGCCCTGGCCAAATTACTAACTTAGGCGATGCGTTACGCACCGCCGGCTTCAACGAAGAAGAGCTCGCATCCTTCGCGCACGGCGCTTGGATGCGCGTATTTAATTAAGTGGCGTGCAGTACGTGCCTGTGTTGCCTTCGACTTGCACTTCTGTAAGCAGATGCATGCGAACTCCTGTTCCATGCAAATCAGCAACCACCACAGCATCGTCTGTAAATAAATGTTGCACTGGTGCCAAAGCAGCGTCGAGTTTTAACCCGCCACAAGCCATTGAAATCAGCGAACGGTGCCGGACAATCCATGCTGAAACGATTGCCGCATCACGAAAATCGTTTGCGTCTGCAAGCACGTGCAAGCATCCATTAGTGTCTACTGCAAGCTCAACGTGTTCGTGCACTGGGCAACGAGGCGCAATAGAAAGCAATCCATCCACATGCGATGCATACTCCACGCCTTCATGCTTCGCTGGTTCATGTACGGGTTCTTCATTAATTTTTGCTGGCCTTACTTGCGCAAATACTTCTTCAGGGGCAATTACTTTTTCAGGAGCAACTACTTCTTCTGGGGCAAGAACTTCTTCAGGAGTCATTTGTTCCGGCATAGCTTGCGCATGACGCTCGGTTGTTGGCATCTGTACTTCTTCAATATCCGCATTGCGAATTCTTCCGAGTAAATCAACGACGTTGCTCTCGCGAGAAAAACTTACTTGCGATATAACATTACTGGTGCTCCCCATTGCTGGAAGCGCTGGGCCTACTTCAACCGTTACACCAAGTTGCAATTCTGCTGTTTGCACAATTCGATTTGCTGCATCAGCAGAAGCGCGTTCTTCCGCGCCAACAACGACAAGTCGAATGGATGGCGTATGTGTATCTTCGCCAGCGCTCGCGATGAGCCCTTTTAACAAACGGTATGCGCCAACAACTGCCGCTTGGTCTGCGCCTGATAACAAAGTAACTTTGTCCGCATCGCAATGTAAGAGAGAAGTCGGATCGGCGTCAACAGGCGGCTGGACAATCCAATGTATTTGTTGACCCGAAACTCGACCTAGTACATCCTCCATCGAATTGCACCCTTGCAATTCGAATTCACCCATGCCAATTGCTGCAACATCAACGGTGTCTTCGTGCATTCGAACGAGCATGACTGTTCCACCATCAGCTTCGCGGCCAGCGTAAGGCACAAGCCATAAACCGCCTTGTACAGGCAAGTGTGCAGGCAATAATAATTCCAGCGATGGCTTTATTGGCGCATCGGGCACGGTCGTAAAAAGTGCAGCAAGCTCAGCGTAATGTTCCGCACTTGGAGGTGTCATCCACGTAGCCCATCTGGTGAAATTCGACCAATGACTGGGGACGGTTCCTGCGAAATCACGGCGTCTCTGAAGGTGCCAACGCGCCTTGCAAGTTCGGCAGCTCTGCCACCTGCGCCTGCTTGTACTTCCACAATTGGGGTCGGCGGTGTGTAGATTTCTTCTAACCAAGAAACTAATGCTTCGAAGTCACGATCGGCTTCACTGTCTTTGGCGAACTCAATCACTGGTTGCCCAAAACTTGCCGCTTCCCTGATTGTTTCGTGGTCACGAATAACCGTTGGAGCCACTTCCGGTGCAAATGATTCTTGTAAGGAATGAAGCAACTTACGAGCAAGCGGTGATGGCCTGTGAATTGAAGGAATAATTCGACATGGAAGTGGTTTGCCGATTCGAGCAATCAACGCGTCGATGGTTTTTCTTTGGCGTCGGGCGCCGCGAATGGAAAAATAGCCCGTTTCAACAGGAATAAGCGCTTCTGTTGCCGCTCGAAGTGAGTTATAGGTAAGAAGGCCAATGTTTGGTGGGCAATCTATGACGCATATATCAAAATCTTTTCCCCAGAGCGCCAATAAACTTTCAAGACGGCGGTCTCGGTCTGGCAATGTTTGCAACGCGCCGCCAGGTGCTTCAAGCGCCGAAAGCATCATTGTGCTTGGAGCAAGATGCAAGTTGCGGGAAATTTCCCACAAAAAATCATCCCTCTGCAAGGTTTCGTCGTGCTTGGCAACCATTGCATCGCCTATATGGCACTCTATTTGATCCTCTGGGACGCCAAGTCCAGCCGCACAATGCGACTGAGGGTCCATATCGACCAGTAATGTTCTTTTGCCTCGACGGGCATATACGGCTGCTAGGTTGATCGACGTCGTCGTCTTCCCGCATCCGCCTTTTTGATTCACAATTGAAAATGTACGCACAAAAATCCTCTCTGGCTCCAAAAAAAGAGCGATATTTCTTTATCGGAACCCCGCACGCCTTTCCTTGAATGCCAAATGCAGCCCACCGCACTTTTCCGTTTTAGTTAGAGAGTGGCACCGACAGATGTCCACGCAAGTATAATTGCGGAATCGTCAACGTTGTCGACGATCTCAGCGCCGTCTTTCGTTGGCAGGACCAGGCGGATCTTCGCATTGATTGATTTTTTATCCATACGCATCAATTCGAGCAAACGGTCAATATTCACCGGCATGGGCAATCGTGTTGGAAGCCCCAACTTGGACAAAAGACAACGAAGCTTGTCTCCTTGCACACCATCCACAAGCCCGCACGCCTCCGCGCAAGCAACTGCCGCGACTAATCCAATCGAAACTGCTTCGCCATGAAACAAGCCCAACTCAGAAATTGGTTCAATAGCATGCGCAAATGTATGCCCAAGATTTAAAAGAGCGCGGCATCCCGCCTCGCATTCATCTTCAGCAACCACGTCCGCTTTGATTTGCGCACTCATCGTGACAAGTTCCACCAACGTCCCCGCGTCTCGAGCGAAAATTGCGTCCGTTTTGTCTTCAAGAATGCACGCCATCGCATCGTGTCCAAGCATTGCATGCTTGACGCATTCGGCAAGTCCGCAC